>JAFDKH010000398.1 GCA_019307065.1 Deltaproteobacteria bacterium | reverse complement strand
ACCCTGCGGGGCCAACGCCAGTCTAGATCGACAAAGCTGCTGACATTCCAGCGATCAAGGTTTTTAAACCAAACCGCAAAAGCTTTAGGGGCTGTAGATAAGGTTTGGGTCGCAGCAATCATACCTCACCCCCGGCATTACCGCTGTCCAGTATAAATTTTTTAGGTTGCTCGCGAAAACTACGATACTTCTCAAGTGCGGTATCCTCGGGCTTCATGCCGGTCGGCAGCCCCAGGGCCTCGTTGGGGTATAATTCGCAGAAATCCTGTCCGCCGGTTGCGGTGATGCCTGCATGCTGGGCGTCGTAGAGGAAAATGGGGTAATCGAAGCGTTCTTTGAGCAGTTGCCGGGCCTCGCGGGCCTTGGTGCCAGCCATTTGCTTTTCGTACTGACGCAGCTCGCGCCGGGCTTCGGCAATGAGGCGCTTCCATTCGGGAACACGCTTGGCGGCGGATTTGGCCGCATCCACGGCAGCCTTGATCTCTTCTTTGGTCATTTTCTTTCGGGCCGCCTGAGTGGGTGGTTTGGCCCTGTTAATTTCTTCGGTGGCCTCGTCGATGATCTGTTGAATTCGTCTGGTTTCCGCTTCGATTTCGGGTTGGTACTTGGCGTCAATCTCAGCGACGGCCGCCTGGCGCTTATCCTGGAAGTCAGCGGCCTCTTCCTCGGTGAACTTTTGCATAAACAGTAATGAGGCCTTGACCGACGCGCCGGCGGAATAGAAGGTCTCCTGGGGGAGGCTGACCACTGCGCGAATGTAAGCGCGGTCTTCACAAAATTGTCGGACATAGGCCAGGGACGGGTTGTTGAAGATACCTTCGGGCAGGACGATGCCCATACGTCCGCCGGGCCTTAGCAGGGCCAGACAGCGTTCGATGAACAGGATTTCGGTCTTGATCTTGCCCAGTTTCTTTTTGCCGTTCTTGGCCTTGTCGCCGCCATAGGGCAGATCGAAAAGCGAAGCGATGGCGTCGTTATTTTTGGCGGCTTGCAGCACGCGTGCTTGGGCGTCTTTGTAAACCTCGCCGTACAACTGGAGGTAGCGACGATATTGTTCATCGGTGGTCCGCACGTCACCTGTGGTAATTTTATCCGATGACTCCACATTGGCGCCAAAGGGCGGGTTGGTCAGGATGATGTCAAAACGGCCCTCAAAGATACCATTGACGTTGATAAAGCCGTTGTGGTAATGCACGCCGCCGTGACCGTCGCCGTGCATGATCATGTTCATCTTGGAGGTGCGCGCCATGCGATCGTTGGCGTCACAGCCGTAGATGCTTTGGTTGGCCAGCTTCCAGAGCCGGGAGTCTCGTTTACGCTGGTCGATGGTGGCTTGCAGTTCTTCGAACTTTTGATGCAAGGACTCTGCGTAGTTTTTCTTAGAGAGGCGCTTTCCGGCCAGTTCCTCGACATAAGTCTGATATTGTCGGTCAACATCGGCCAAGATCTGCTCCCGGACGATCTCGAAGAAACGGATTAGAAACCCTCCGGAGCCGCTGGCCGGGTCGCAGACCACATCCCCTTCCTTGGGATCGACCATGTGCACCATGAATTCGACGATGGTGCGCGGGGTAAAAAACTGACCGATTTCACCTCTGAAAGTTCTACCCAGAAAACGCTCAAAGGCGATGCCCTTCACGTCTTCGCTGGTGTCGGATAGGTTGTAGCGTTCCAGTAATTTAACGATCTCTTCACCGGTGGCTGATTTCAGATTGATTTTATCTGCGGCGGCAAAGATCGCATCGGCCTGGTACGCATCTTTGGTGTCGGTGAAAAGGAGGTTCAGAGGGTCTCGCCCTGGCAGGGTGCGAAGATAATCCACGGTGAACCGGTTCTGTAACTGCCGTTTTTCCTTCATGTCGCGCTCGACATGCGTCTTGACGAACAGCACCTTGGCGATTTCATCGAAGGCGGCGGCAGGGTCCAGATGTTCGCGGTTGCGGATGACGTTGTGGCATTGATGCAACAGATCGGCGAATTCGTCCTCCTTAAAGATTTTCAGCTTGCGGATCAGTTCCTCGATTTCCTTGTCCGTGGCATCGTTCTTAGGGATATTTTCAATTTCCTCAAGGTATCCGGGGCGACGGTCGGTGCGAACCCGCCAGTAGCGGGTTTCGCGATTGTTATGAGTGACGAAGAATTTGGCTCCTTCCCTGCGCGCGTAGTTGTCTCCCTGAAGATAGTCTTTAGCGCTGATGGTCACGTTATCGGATTTGCATTCGACGACAATAAGCGCAGGGCGATTGTCCGATCTATCCTGAATTGTTCGCCAGATGAGAAAGTCGGCTCGGGCCTGGGCGGAACCCCTGCCGGTGACGGATTCTTCCTCTGCAATTTGATCGATGCTGTAGCCGTATTCCTGGGTTAAAACGAACAGGTACTCCTGCCGAACCCGCTCCTCAGGGGTTAACGGGAGCCATCTTTGCCTTACCAGGCTGAATATTCGGCTTCCATCGATTTGGATTTCATCTGCCTTTACATAGCTCTTTTTTGCCATGTATTACTCCTAACCTTGGTCATAATTTATCATTTTCAGCATAGCTGTAATAACTATTCCCGCTGCCGATGATGATGTGATCCAAAAAGACCAAATTCAAAAGATCGGCGGCTTGTTTGAGGCCTTGTGTAGTCTGGTCATCAGCGGGTGAAGGGTCTGGGTGGCCTGAAGGATGATTGTGGGCCACTATGAGTGCGCTTGCCGATACCCTCAAGGCTTCTTCCATAACCCTGCGAACATAGACCGTGGCTTGTGTTGGGATCCCCTCGGCAATAACCCTTTCAGCGAGCAAACGGT
>JAFDKH010000397.1 GCA_019307065.1 Deltaproteobacteria bacterium | reverse complement strand
GAAAGCCAAGAATCGGTATATCTTTGAGTATCGGAACGCCGCGGACTACGGCGTATTCTTCGGTCTTCCTGATTCCGCCGATTATGAGGCTTTCACCCTGCCTGATACGGTTCTCTTTATTGTCGATTTGCTTTTTTGTAATGATTGGTACTTGCTTTACACCTTCAGGCGTGTTCTTTGAACCGAGCGTAATGGATGTTTCCAGGCCGATGTAGCCGTCTGCGAAGACGTGGGCGGTGATTTCAAGCGAGTCAATTACTTCTTCGTATTCGGTTTTGGTTTCCAAATAGTCTGATTGCGTGGAGCGCATAGTTGTCCTGTCTATCGGAACCTTCTGACTTGATAAGACTTTGGCTGTTCCACCGTTGACCACTTCGAGCGTCGGATTCATCAGAATCTTCAAATAGCCCCTCGATTCAAGCAGGTCGATTAAGAGCGTGAAAGTGTGCCCGGCTTTAGAAGTGCTCAAATACCCGATGTTAAGGCCCATTCGGGATCGAGCCACCTCTCTGAGGGATGCACCGGGGAACGCCGGAAGATATTCGTCATCCATCACTAATTGCTGAATGTCGGCTCCGAATGCCGTCCCGGCAGGGTTCATCACAACTTTCTCGCCGAGCAGGTTATCGATTGCTATAGTGGTTTCACGGTCAAATGTCATATCCGCATAAACCTCTGAGATCAGACAGTCTATCTTGACCTGAATCGGTTTGACGTCTACCTGATTGAGAGTCTCAAGTACTGCGTCGATGTCATCACGAGTCGGACATCGAACAATCAACTGGTTTGTGGAAGGGTTACTGCTGACAGTGTAATCCACTACTGTGACCGATTTGCCTTTTTCGTTAAACACTTTCGATGCAAATTGCTCGTGGATGATTTTTTTCAACTCATCGGAGGTATGGTTTCTGCAAAAATAGAAAAGTTTCCACTCAGGTTTGCCGCCGACAATCTGCTCGAAGATTTTTGGCGGGGCTCGATAGGCTTCGGGCAAAGGAACATTCGGATCGGGAATCAAATTGATCTTCAGATCACGGAGTGTGCGCTCGGCTTCATTTTCCGTGTCTGTTTGAGCAGAGATACTCCCCCAGCCTCCAATCCAATGCAAAACTACTACAGCCAAAGTCACGATTAACCATCGACTGCGGTCAATATTTTGACTGCTTTTGCTCATAATACTAATCGCCATGATAATCACACGCTCAACAAGTGGGGTACTGATGTCCAAGCACACCCAACCTGTATATAGACGGGTTGTTCAGTTATTATATTGCTTTTTTAGTTATCGTCAAGTATATTACCATTGAATTAGTGAAAATTTTCCTTTTTTCGGGGGTTAAAGTGCGAATTTCTCGATATTTTTGGGTTTTATGGATAGAAAAAAGCAAGAAATCACGGTTGGTTTTGTCTCATTAGGCTGTCCCAAAAACGTGGTTGATAGCGAAAGAATGTTGGCTGAAATTGTCCAGGCGGGTTTTACGATAACTAATGAGACTGATAATGCCGATGTTGTTGTCGTCAATACCTGTGGTTTTATCGCCCCAGCCGAAGCTGAGTCACTCGAAGCTATAAGACACGCGGTGGATTGTAAGTTAAGCGGTGCCGTAAAAAAAGTTGTTGTTGCCGGTTGTCTCAGTGAAAGATTAGGCACGGAGCTTCGTAAGAAAATCGATGGAATCGATGCCGTTATCGGTCTCAGTCAGCGGGATAATATTGCCAAAATAATCGAAAATATTTTTTCTTCCGGGCCTACCGGACGCGGCGGAGGCTCTTGCCCCAATCAACCGCTGCCCCCGATCAGTGACCGAGTTCCGGATGACAGATGTAGATTACTTATCACTCCGCAACATTGGGCATACCTGCGTATCAGCGAGGGCTGCAATCACCGCTGCTCTTTTTGCACGATACCGGCAATAAGAGGTAGGTTCCGAAGTAAGCCGATAGAGCTTGTTCTCGCCGAGGCCCAGGAGTTGGTTTCCGCCGGCGTGGTCGAGTTGAACGTAATCGCACAGGACACAACGAGCTATGGACGCGATTTAAAAATAAAAAACGGATTGACTGCTCTTCTGAAAGAATTCGAGAACATCGCCGGTCTGGCATGGCTTCGGCTGATGTACCTGTATCCGACAGGGATTGATAGTGAATTAATTGAAACCATTGCAAACAGCGAGAAAATCGTTCGCTACCTTGATGTCCCGCTCCAGCACGTAAACGATAAGATCCTCAAGTCGATGCGCCGGCCCGATACCAAGGACAAGCTCCAGCGCCTGATCGAGGACCTGCGTCTTGCAATGCCCGATATTGTGCTGCGAACAACGCTGATAGTCGGCTTTCCGGGCGAAACCGACCGGCAGTTCGAAGAGCTGATGGACTTTGTCGGGTGGGCGCGGTTTGATGCCCTGGGCTGCTTCAAGTTTTATCCCGAATCCGGAACTTCCGCCGCGGAGCTGCCCGGCCAGGTTCCGGACGAGGTCAAACAGCAGCGTCTCGATGAGCTGATGGGAGCCCAGCAGAAAATCGCATTTGCCCAAAACAAAGACAGAATCGCAAGCACGCTGAACTGCCTGGTTGATTCGGTTGATCCTAAAGGTCTCGGCAGGGGACGCTATTACGGACAGGCCCCCGATATCGACAGCGTTTGCATAATCAAACACTGCTCGGCAAAGCCGGGACAGTTCATCGCCACAAAAGTCGTTGGAACACAAGATTATGATTTGCTCGTTAAGCAGATTTAGTGTTGAATTTTGTCGCTAAATACGTAAACTTCAGATTATGTTAAAGCTTATCCCGAACATTCTG
>JAFDKH010000048.1 GCA_019307065.1 Deltaproteobacteria bacterium | reverse complement strand
CTCCCCTGCACACCCGTCTTCAGCTTCCAGCGTTTGGCGATCTGCCACTCGAGGTCTGCCCGCAGGCCCAGATGGGGAATGTCGGTGCGTATATAGCGGCTCGCGTTACCCATACTGATATTGGCACTGTCATAGCCGCCCACCAGCGACAGCCTGACCTGCCAGTCGAGCAAAGAGGCGTGCACCCAACTTACGTGCAAACGGTGAAAAAACTGTCCGATACTGAACTCGCCCCGTAATGACGGATCGCCGGAAGGCGGTTTGCTGAGTAGAAACTCCATCCGGTCGTCGGAGCCGAAAGCGAAAAACGACAAGCGGTCGGCGTCAGTGGGGCTCCAGTCCAGTTTCAACTGGTAGTCATAGTAGGTTGGGGCCATGGTCATCTCGAAGCCGGCAATTCCTTCCAGGACGAATGGCAGCCATAGATCGATCGTGCTCCGACGGACGGCGGCGATGAATCCCGCATCTTCGCTAATGGGTCCCTTGACGAGAAAACCCGCATCGATCATGCTGAGTTCCAGGTATCCGTCGTATTGTTTGTGGGTGCAAGGGCGGGTCCGCACGTCGACGATGCCGCCAGTGGCCATACCATACTCCGCGCCGAAGCCTCCCGGCAGGAAGTCGATGCGCTTGAGGATGTCCGAGTTCAAGACCGACTTCAATCCGCCGAAATGGTACAAGAGCGGCACCTCGTGATCGTCGATCAGTACGCGACTGTCTTCCGGGGCTGACCCGCGTACGATAATTCCGTAGCCTGTACCGGCGGCCATGGCGCCCATCCCGCCACCCCGGCCTACAGCCCCCGAGCTGCGGGCGACCCCGGGCAAGTTTTCGACGATCTTCAAAACATCACCCTGCGTGCCCGGGATCTTGCCCACCTCGTCGAGCTCCAGGACCGTATCGGACAGTTCCAGGTCCAGTCGCTCCGACTTGATGACCATCTCTTCCATATCCTGCTTGCCGCGCGGATCAAGTGCGAACTCGAGCTGGGTGGGCTTTTCGGCAACAACCTCGAAGCGGATCTCGAAAGGCGCGCACTCGGGATCGTCAATAGACAGCCGGTGCCAGCCCGGCGCCACGCCATCGAAGTGAAAAACCCCTTGCTCGCTGCTTACCGCAAACCGCTCGCCATCCAGCTTAACCGGAGCACCAATGATCGGTTCACCTGTAGCCTTGTGCACCAAATTGCCCTCAATACGTTGCCCCTCTTGGGCAAGGGAGGTCGCCGGCACAAGCAGCTGGGCCGCCAGGAGAGCCACCAGGATGAGATGATGTATGTTTCGATAGCCTTTTGTCATCATGCACTCATTCAAATGGATTTATATTAATTCTTTATGTCAGCTTTATTAAGAAATGTGAACCTTGGTCTAGCGGGTCTTCTCGGGTAGAAACCGAGTTGACAGCGAGCATTCTGGCCCGCATTATTGATTGGCCTTTTAGGTTTAACAGGGCAGCTCTACTCGGGTTGAACTCTCACTATTGTAAGGAGACGAGCCTTGGACGAAATAGATGCTTCGAAGCTGCGTAATCTAGCGGTCAGTGAAACAGGTTTCGTGTTTGATCCTGTCAGTGGTCACACATTCAACACAAATCGCACGGGCTCTGTCATCCTCAGTCTGCTCAAGGATGACCGCTCGGTGGCCGAGATCGTCGAAACCCTGATCGAGCGCTTCGATGTAGAGGACGAGATGGCGCGCAGAGAAGTCCAGGACTTCGTCTTCCGTCTCAAGGATCTCGGATTGGGTTAGGACATGTCAAGACTGACCATTGCCGTCACCGGCATGAACGCGCATGACAACCCCGGTCCCGGGGTGCCGGTTGTTCGCGGAATCCGGGATGAATACGGGTCCGACTGTCGCATCATCGGTCTGGCTTATGATGCTCTCGAACCCGGCATCTACATGGATCAACTCATCGACCACGCTTTCTTGCTGCCCTATCCTTCCGAGGGAGAACAAGCCTATAAGTCTCGGATCATGTCGATCCATGACATATATGGCATCGACGTCCTGGTGCCCACCCTTGACGCCGAGCTGCCGATCATCCTGCGCATGGAAGAAGAATTGGATCAACAAGGGATAAAGACCTTTCTGCCCTCGAGCAAGAATATCAAGGAGATATCCAAGTCCCGCTTCCACCTCCTCGATCAACAGTATGGCATTCAAGTTCCTCGCTCGGACATCGCCAGCGACCTGACACGCTTGGACAGTTTAACCAGCGAGCTTGGCTTCCCGGTGATGATCAAGGGACAGTTCTACGACGCCTACGTGGCGCACAACTACCAGGAAGCGGTCCTGTACTTCAATAAGATTCGCGACCGCTGGGGACTGCCGATCATCGTCCAGGAATTCATCCTGGGCGAGGAGTACGACGTGGTCGCCGTGGGCGACGGCCAGGGCGGCACGCTCGGCGCGGTTCCCATGCGCAAGACCTACCTGACAGAGAAGGGCAAGGCCTGGGCCGGCATAACTGTAAGCGATCCGCGGCTGATCGAGCTGACCAGAGAGGTAATCGGCAAGCTCGAATGGCGCGGGCCCAACGAGCTGGAAATCATGCGCCGAAGCAAAGACGGCGAACTCTTCCTGATGGAGATCAATCCGCGCTTTCCGGCCTGGACCTACCTGGCGGTCGGAGCGGGCGTAAACCTGCCGGCGACCGTGGTCGGCTTGGCGCTCGGCAAGAAACCGCCCGTCAGCGAGGAATTCGAAGTCGGCAAAATTTTTGTGCGTTACTCGATGGATTTGATTACCGACATTGCGAAATTCGAATCGATCACCACACTCGGTGAGCTGCATCACAACCACAAGGAGAGCTGAGGATGGCCCGCGAACCCTGGGAAAAACCAGTCATAGTCATGCAGGTCACCGGCCTGATGAACAAATTCGGCAGGCGATCCGCCCGCAAAGCGATTAAAGACATTGACGGTGTTTTGATCAGTGATCTAGTCGCCGAGTACGGCTCGCCCCTATTCATCTTCTCAGAGCGCACAATCCGCGAGAAATACCGGGAGGCAAAAAGGGTCTTTTCCTCGCGCTACCCGGACGTGCGCTTCGGCTGGTCGTACAAGACAAACTACTTAGACGCCATTTGCGCCATCTTCCACCAGGAAGGAGCTCTGGCTGAAGTGGTGTCCGAGTTCGAGTACGCCAAGGCCAGGCGTCTGGGCGTTGCCGGGCCGGATATCTTCTACAACGGCCCCTACAAACCGGACGAGAGCCTGGCCTTAGCAGCCAAAGAAGGCGCCAGCATTCACATCGACAACTTCAATGAATTGGAGGCCCTCGGCCGTCTGGCCGAAGCGCAGAAGATCAAAGCCCGCGCCGCGTTGCGCTTGAATCTCGACGCGGGAATCTACCCCTCCTGGGATCGCTTCGGCTTCAACCTCGAGTCGGGCGAAGCAATCGAGGCCGCGCGGCGGATAGCCGGGCACGAGCACATCCGCCTCGAAGGACTCCACGTCCATCTGGGTACTTATATTCTTGAGCCGGGGGCCTATGCCACAGCCGCGGCTAAGATGGTCGATTTGGCGGCCACCTTGAAAGACCGTTTCGGGATCGAGATCGGATATCTGGATCTGGGTGGAGGCTTCGCCTCGCAGAGCACCTTGCACAGCCAGTACTTACCCGCTGAAGAGGTAAGCCCGACTCTCAACCAATATGCCGAACAGATCTGCGCGACCCTCTCGAAAAGCCGTCGCGACGGCCAGTCTCTTGGGCTGGTGCTGGAGACCGGCAGAGCCCTGATCGACGAGGCGGGTTATCTGGCCACTACCGTGGTGGCTGAGAAGAGGTTGCCCTCCGGGCTCAGGTCTTTGGTCATCGACGCGGGAGTGAACATCTTGTTCACCTCTTTCTGGTACAAGTACAAAATCTCGACGACCCGGGAAATTCATGGTTTGCAAGAGGAACTGATAATCCATGGTCCGCTGTGTATGAATATCGATGTCGTCAGACCTTCGGTTATGCTTCCGCCAGTCGAGTTGGGCGAGACGCTATTGGTGCACCCGGTAGGCGCCTACAACGTTACCCAATGGATGCAGTTCATTCGTATGAGACCCAACGTGGTACTCGTCGGCGAGGACGGCTCTCACGAGTTGATCCGCGAGGCCGAGACGATCGATGACATCGTATCCCGCGAGCGGTTGCCCGAGAGGCTGAAACTGTCTTGAGTGAGCCCAATTCGAGACGCCTGGGTTGGTCATGGTCTCCACTGGATTTCCACTGGATGCCCAAGGCCATTGCCCACTCATACTCGCAAGTGCTCTTCTCAGACAGCACCTTGTTGGGCACCCTCATGTTGGGCCTGACCTTTATCTACCCTGTCCAGGGCCTGGCCGGCCTGCTCTGCTGCCTGGTGGCGATCACCTCCGTGCTGGCCATAGGACTCTCCCGTGAGGAGATCGAATCGGGCTACTATGGCCTCAACGGAATGCTGGTCGGCCTGGCCCTTGGTCTGTTTTTCCGGTTCAACTTTGCCTTTCTGGTTGTACTGGTCCTGGCCGGTGCACTTGTGGCTGTTCTAGCGGTGGTCATGAAGAACTTCCTCGGCTCGTTGATGGGGCTGCCGGCGATGAGCTTACCTTTCGTGTTCGTCACCATTCTTCTCTTCCTGGCCATGCAAGGTTTTGCGAATCTCGAGGTAAGCATAACCCCGATAGCCCTGGCGCGCTGGATCGACTTCTTCGAACTGCCGTCTATATTGGATATCTTCTTCCGATCGTTGGGCGCCGTGTTTTTTCAGGTCAGCGTCGTGGTGGGAGTAGCCGTTTTTTTGTTCCTCTTGCTCTTTTCGCGTATTTCCGCCCTGCTTTCGATAATCGGATTTGCCTCCGGTACCCTGGTCTATCTCGCAGTCGGCGGTGCTCTGGCCGAGATCGGCAGCGACTTCGTCGGATTCAATTTCATCCTGGTAGCCATAGCTATCGGGGGCGTCTTTCTGGTTCCCTCTTGGCCGGCCTACCTTCTGGCGGCGATAGCCTCGGCCGCCTGTGCTCTCTTGGCGGCGGCCTTCCATCAGGTACTCTCCACTTTCGATGCCCCGATTCTGGCCTTACCCTATAACCTGACCGTGATCTGTTTCATTTACGCTTTGAAGTTCAACACCCGGCGAGCCTCGCTACAGCTCGTGGCGACCCTGGTCTGGCGCCCCGAGGACAGCCTCAGACACCATCGCGCTATTTCGATCCGGACACCCCACCCGATGTATGTACGCCTCGAACCGCCATTTTCCGGAACGCGCCTGGTCAGCCAATCGACCGACGGAGCCGAGACTCACAAGGATCGCTGGGCTTTCGCCTGGGACTTCGTAATCGAGGAGAACGAGCGACAGGCGGATCGCGATCCAGCCATGCTGCCGGAGCATTTTTTCGTGTTCGACACGCCCGTGCTTGCCCCGGCTGACGGCACAGTGATCCGCACCGTGAACTATCTCGATGACAACGAGGTAGGGTCGGTCGATTCGGAACACAACTGGGGCAATTGCGTTGTGCTCTGGCATTACGCTGCGGTGTACTCGGGCGTCTATCATCTCAAAAAAGAGAGCTGCCAGGTGACTGAGGGCAGCCATGTCAGCCGGGAAGAGATCCTCGGTCGCTGCGGCAACTCCGGTCGCAGCGCCGTTCCGCACATCCACCTCCAGGCTCAGTCCGGCCCGGAGCCCGGGTCGCCGACATTGCCGGCCCTGCTGGCCGGATACATCCGCAAGGACGGACGCTTGGGCACCTACGTTTCTGCCGGCAATCCCCTCAAGGGCGAGCTTATCCAACGCCCCGAGCCCTGGGACGAAATCCGCGAAGCTTTTAGCCTGGCCATCGGCCGCCGCTATGTGTTCATTATCGAAGGAGACCAGGAGAGAATGGTAACCTGGGAAGTGGACATCGACTTTCTCGGCTACCTTTTTCTGAAGCACAGCCAAAGCGGACAGCGGCTCTATTTTGAAAAGAGCAAGCGCGAGGTGGTATTCGGCAAGCTCAGCGGAAGGGAGACCGGCGGGCTGCAAGCACTGCTTCTGAGCGCACCGCGCGTACCGCTTTGCCGCATGACAGGGGTCTCATGGGAAGATCGCCTGCCCCCAGAGCTTTTCGCCGGTCCAATCGGACGAATGGCGCTCGATCTCCTGCGTCCCTTTGGTGAGCCGTACCAGGTTTACAGCCGAACCACCTACGCGGGACGAGAGATGATTCGGCTCTCCTCGACCGAAATCGAGGCCCACCTGCTGAAAACTACAATTAGCATGAACGATATCGCCGGCTCCGGCGACAAAAAGAAAGCAAAGGTCTTGATCGAGAGCCGTTTGTGGTTTAACCGTTATCTCGGACCTGTCCGATTGGAAGTGGATTACAGTGATGGTCGGAAGATTCATCTGCGGCAAAAAGTGGATTAGCGCCTTTTTGGCCACTGCGCTTTCTTTCACAGCAGCCGCTGCGAAAGATGCGCCGATTGAGTGCCCGAGCGCACCAGCCACAACAGGCGATCAGGCCTGCTCATATCATGTCTGCCTTGGAGCTGCTTGGGAGATGTATAGCTGTGGAAACCTCGACAGCGCGGCTGACTTGTACGCCAGGGCCCATAAACTGGTTCCCTCCTCTGAAGACGCCCTGCTGGGCCTGAGCCTGCTTGCGCTTTCAGGCGGCGACTACAAGCGAGCCGCGAATTGGTGTAGTGAAATCCTGACGCTCAACCCGCAAAACCTGCTGGCCAGAAAGAGGTTGGCCTATGTTCATTTCCTGCAGGGGCGTCTTTTTGAAGCGCAGGCAGGTTATGAACAAGTCATGGAACAGGCGCCTACTGACGTCGACGCCAGGCTCGGCCTGGCCTGGATCGCATTGCGACAGGCCAGGAGATTCGAAGCCCTGAGCCTAGCGGCCGACATCCCTTTGGAAAAGGGAAAAGAGCTCAGGGAGGAGATCGGTCAGTGGCCGGACTTCGGCCTTATCGCCTACTTCACCGGGCTGGGCTATCTCGACTCGCCGATCAACAGCCACAGCCTGGGACTCGACCTTTATGGCTTCATCAACTACCAGGATCTTCTGACCGTTATTTTCCACTACAACCATTTTGAAACCTGGAGGAAATCCATACAGCCCCCCGCCTGGGTAACCTGGCCTGTCCCGGACGGCCCCGGGCGAACTAAGCATGACAACTTCAATCCCCAAGTGCTTTTCAAATACGGAATCTTCGGTCTGCACCTGGGATACAGCCGCTTAGAGGGGCGCGGCGGGAGCCAGGGAGGCAAATCGCCTAGCTCGTTTACCGGCCATTTCTTGTTCGATTTCGGCCGGGTCGGTTTCAGCGCTGGCGGCTCGTGGTCAATGGTATATGGATTGAAAGTACTCCAGATCGCGCCGGAATTCGTATTCGAGCTCAACCAGGCTCTGTCATTCACCCTGACGGGTGGAATACAGCATCTATGGCAACAAGGCCCCTTGAATCATACGAACTACTTATCCCTCGAACTCGGCATGGAAATGAAGATGTCCGCCGGCTGGAAGCTGAATGGATCGATCTGGAGCGGTAAGCGGATCTTCTGGGTGGATCGCTTGCGAATGATCCCACACGAAACTCTGGATCTCTTCTATCTCGGGTTCAGGTTCGAGCTGGTTGTAGATCTATGGAAACACCTGGGAATTGTGCTGGGTGTCTTCGGCCAGTTCGGAACAGACGTCAATAATATAAACATCGATGCCGCCCATCTAGGTGGATTCGCCGGTGTTCAAACAGTTTTTTAAAATAGGAGAGGACCATGCCCACGACCATCTCAAGGATTGCCTTCATCGCGCTTTGCCTGACTTTTGCAAGCCCGGCGATTTCTGTTGCCGACCAGGATGTCTCTGGACTCTACAGAGATTCCTTCGCGCTCGAATCCGCCGGAAACCTCAAGGCCGCCACCAACAAAGTACTCATGATTCTGCGTAAAGAGCCGGATAGCTATTTCGCCAACCTGCGTACCGGCTGGCTCTTCTATTGCCAGGGTAAGTCAGAAGAAGCCGTTCGCTATTACGACCGTTCGGTGGGCTTGAAACCAAAGGCAGTCGAGCCCTTACTGGGAAAAATGCTACCATTGTTGGGTATGGCTGCCTGGGGCAAGGTAATTCAAACCGCCAACAAGGCAATCGAACTGGATCCCGGTAATTATACCGCTAACAGCAAACTGGCTTACGCCCTTTTCATGAGCGGCAACTATGCCAAGGCGCTTGAACGCTATGAGTTCACCAGCGAGCGTTTCCCCGGGGATCTGGAGATGAGCTCCGGCGCAGCCTGGTGCAAACTGAAAATGGGCCGAACAGCTAAGGCACGCACTATCTTTGTCGGGATATTGAAGATCAGCCCGAGCAACTTGAGCGCCCTGCGCGGACTGGCCGCCTGTAAACTGCCGGCCCCAAGTCCGCAGCTACCCTGAATGATTCGATTTCTCTGTCTCAGCCCACCAGGGCTAAAGAGCCTTTACCTGAGGAAGTAGCCCCCGGGTGTCAGGACGGCGTCGGTGGTCAGGTTGAGACCCAGGCGTCTGAGGCCGACTTGATCTCCCTGGGTGGGAATGTGGGTCATGTGCATCTCGCAGCCGCTAAGTTTTGTCAGGGCTTTCAGACCGGCCTCGGCCGATGGGTTAGATGCAGAACTAATCGCCAGGGCCACCAGGGTTTCGCTGACGTCTAAGCTCTCGGACTTCATGCCGAAGATGTCTCTCTTCAGTAGGGTCAAATTGTGAATGACCGCGGGCGGGAGCAAGTCGATGTTATCGGGTATGCCCGCCAGGTTCTTGGCGGCGTTCAGTACGGCTGCCGAGCCCGAGTGCATCAGGGGCGAGTTCTTCCCGGTAATTACCTGGCCGGATTCCAATTCGATGGCTGCCCCACAGAACATACCATCGTGTCCTTTGCCCTTGGACTCGGCTTCCTCGGCCGCCTGACGGGCGCCTGGTACCGGATGACGATCTTTAGGTTTGACCTCGATCTGCTGCATCAGGGCTTTGGCTCGCTCGACGGTCTCTTTCTTTTCGACCCCGATCGTATATTCCCAGTTGTAACGAAAATAGCGGCGGATGATCTCCTGTTTGGCGGCCTGGCGCACGACATCATCGTCGATGATACCTAAGGCGGCACAGTTTACGCCCATGTCGGTCGGGCTCAGATAGTGCGGGATGCGTCCCCCCGATCCGACAATTCGTTCAATGATACTGCGCAGAATTGGAAAATTCTCGACGTCGCGATTGTAGTTGACCGCGTTCTTACCGTAGGCCGTCAGATGGAAGGGGTCGACTAGATTGAAGTCGCTGATATCTGCAGTCGCCGCTTCGTAGGCGATGTTTACCGGGTGCTCTACCGGCAGGCACCAGATTGGAAAAGTTTCGAACTTAGCAAATCCGGATGACCGCCCGGCCTGATGATCGTGGTACATCTGTGAAAGCCCGGTTGCCATCTTTCCGCTGCCCGGTCCGGCACCGGTAATGATTACGATTGGCTTGGAGGTCTCAATGTAAGGGTTCTTGCCGTAGCCGTCGTTGCTGACGATCCGGTCGACATCGGTTGGGTAACCGCGGATATCTGCTTGGGTGTATACCTTGAAACCGCGGCGCTCAACCTTGTTTTTCAATTGCACCGCGGCCGGCTCACCCGAAAACCGGTTAATCGATACGGCAGTCACCGGAAGATCTAGTTCACGCAGGTCGTCGAGCGTTTTTAGGGTGGCCACGTCGTAGGTGATCCCAAAATCTCCGCGGATCCGTCCCTTGGCTACATCCTTGGCGCTGACGCAGAAAACGATCTCGATCTTGTCGCGTAGACGCTGCAGGAGCTTGATCTTTACGTTGGGATCATACCCGGGCAGCACGCGTGCGGCGTGGTAGTCGAAGATCAGCTTTCCACCGAATTCGAGGTACAACTTGTCTCCGAATTTGGCTACCCGCTCGAGAATTGCCTTGGTTTGTTCGTTGAGATATTTTTCGTTGTCGAAACCGTTTTTCATCTTGAAATAACCCTCCTATTTGAACCCAGGTTTTATAGCATGCCGGGTGCGGGTGTCTTGTAAAAATTTCTTTGATTGATCGACCTCGGATTTCCGCAATAAAAGTCGTTTTTTGCTTGCTATTGTAAAAACCGCATGCTAGAAAGTAGTCCGCTTCTTGAGTAGGAAATCATCTTAGAGTGGGCCAATGGCCCGCTCTTTTTTTATGGAGTAGGGATAGTTGATAAATAACGAAGTAGAACAAGAGGTTACAAAAATTTGTGAGCCGCTGGTGGCCGAGATGGGCCTCGATATTGTCGAGATTCGATTTCGGCGCGAGACCCACGGCTGGGTCCTGAGAGTATTGATAGAACGGCGCGAAGGCCGGGTAGCGGTCGACGATTGCTCGATTTTGTCACGCGAACTTTCCGATCTGATCGATATCGAAGACCCGATCGAAGGCAAATACAACCTTGAAGTCTCCTCGCCCGGCCTCGATCGGCCTCTGACTAAGCCCGAGGACTATCTTCGTTTTAGCGGTCGTGAAGTAACTTTGAAAACAAACCAGCTAGTCGACGGCCGTAAAAATTTCAAAGGCACATTAAGCGGCCTGGTCGATGATACGGTCACGATCGAGATAGACGGCAAACCCTACCAGCTGAAACTGGCTGATGTTGAAAAGGCAAACCTTGTGCCCGTTTTCGAAGAAAAATCATCTTCGACGAGCATTTGAACATACGGGAGAAAAGCATGCAGTCCAATTTGAATCATACCCTGGAGATGGTCGGCAAAGAAAAAGGCATCGATCGCGAAATTCTGATCGACGCCCTCGAAACCGCAATGCTGACTGCGGCTAGGAAGAAATTCGGTCTCGAAAAGGACCTCGAAGTGCACTTCAATGAAGAGACAGGAGAGATCGAGATATTCGAGTTCAAGACCGTCGTCAAAAAAATCGAAGACCCCGAAACCGAGATCAAGATGGACGAAGCTCTTCAACTGGATCCCGAAGCCCAGAACGGCGATTCACTGGGTATTCGCATGGATACTTCCGAACTCGGCCGGATTGCCGCTCAGACTGCCAAGCAAGTCCTGATCCAGAAAGTCAGAGAAGCCGACTATGCCCTGGTATACGAAGAATACAAAGATCGGCGAGGCGAGTTAGTGACTGGAATCGTTCGCCGATTCGAACGCGGCAACAATATAGTCGATCTCGGCCGGGCCGAAGCAGTTCTGCCGATGCGCGAGCAGGTGCCGCGAGAATCTTACCGGGCCGGTGATCGAATCCAGGCCTATGTCCTTGATGTTCTCGAAGAGGCCAAGGGTGGTCCGCAGATAATTCTCTCGCGCACCAGCCCGGGGTTGCTGATTAAACTGTTTGAAATGGAAGTGCCTGAAATAGACGAAGGTATCGTAACCATCGAGGCGGCTGCCCGTGAACCGGGCGCCCGTTCCAAAATCGCGGTGTCTTCGCGCGACTCCGATGTCGATCCGGTCGGCGCTTGCGTCGGAATGAAAGGTTCACGGGTCCAGGCGGTTGTTCAAGAACTGCGCGGCGAGAAGATCGACATAGTACCCTTCAGCCCCGACCCGGCCACTTTTGTATGCAACGCTCTAGCTCCGGTCGAGGTTTCGCGGGTCATCATCAACGAAGACACGCATGGAATGGAAATAATCGTACCCGACGATCAGCTGTCGCTGGGCATCGGTCGTAAGGGCCAGAACGTGCGCCTGGCTTCCCAATTGTCCGGCTGGCGCCTGGATATCAACAGTGAATCGCGCGTGGCCGAAATGTGGAAAAACGCAATCACCTCGCTGGGCAAGATCGACGGTGTCGGAGACATCATGATCGATACGCTCTACAAGTACGGTTTCCGATCGGCTCGTGACATTATGCTGGCCGATATCGAACAGTTGATCGATGTCCCCGGGATCGGAGATAAGGGCGCCGAAAAAATGCAGCGTTCGGCCGCCATAGTAGTAGCCGACGAAGAAAAGGAGCTACGCGTGGCTGCTGAAGTCAGAAAGGCCGAAGCCGAGTCTTCTGAAATCGGCATGGAAGGTGAACAAGAGCGCTTCACTGAGATCCGCGGGATTGGTGACAAGACCGTTGAACAACTGGGCAATGGCGGCTACTACACGATAATGCAGGTTCATGAGGAGGAAAACATAGTCAAACTGGGTGAAGTCACCGGAATTGGTATCAAGAAGGCCAGGCAGGTCAAGCAAGCCATAGCAACCTACCTCGAAGAAATGGCCCGGGCGGCTATTCTGCCCGATGTCGAGGAAACAGCAGACGAAACTGCCGAAGGAGAAACCGAAGAAACTGAGGCAGCCGCCGACGAGACTAGCGAAGGAGAAACCGAAGAAGAAACCGAAGAAGCTGAGGCAGTCGCTTCAGAAGATGAAGCCGCTGCCAGTCCCACCGAGGCTACCGAGAGCTCAGCGGAAGCCGAAGAGCAGCAACTCCAAGAATCTCCAGTGCCTGTAAAAGAATCATCAAAAGAAGAAGGAGCCGACTGAGATTGGCCGCTACAAGCCGCAAAAAGTCCGGGCGACGAGGTGGGTCGTACAGGACATGTGCAGGTTGCCGACAACGCAATTTACGCCGGGTGTCCTTGCGCCTGGTGCGTGATTCGGCCGGAAAGTGTCAGCCCGATCTATTTGGCAAGCTGACCGGCCGCGGTATGCACTTGTGCCCGGATTTGGCCTGCTTCCACAAAGCGGCCGAGCAGCAAGCCGCAAAGCGCGTTTTCCGCCAGGCGTCCGAGTTCGGTCAACCGCAGGTTCTGGCCGATGCATTCCTGAGCGCGTCAATCAAACAGATAGAATCAATTTTTAGTATTGCGCTTCGTTCGGGCTGGTTGAGTGCCGGGCGGACAGTAGTCAAACAAGAAATCAAACGGGGCCGGGCGGCCTTTGTTGTGATCTCACAAGACGCTTCGGCGTCTTTGAGCAAAGAGATCAAAGGCCTGGCCGACAAAAACAAAGTAACCTGGGTCGAGATCCTCTCGACTAAAGTCTTATCCAAGTTTCATAAGGGCAAACCTTTGGCAGTCCTTGCGATTCGACACCGCGGTTTGGCTCGGCGATTGACCGATGAAACTTCAATAGCAATTAAGTTAACGGAATCGATCAAAAAGTATATTAACAATAACCCGCAGTTGACAGCAAAGTCAGTCCGAGGGAAGATGCGGGATCAGCGTGCCGGCTAAGACATAGGCCGGTTTTGAGGCAGGTGGTTTTATCATGGCGAAGATGCGAGTTTACGAAATCGCGAAAGAAATGAAGATCGAGAGCAGGGAACTGGTCATCCGGCTTCAGGAGATGGGCTTTGACGTCAAGAGTCATGCCAGCTCGCTCGAAGAAGAAGTTATTGAGGGCATCAGAAATGAGCTGATTGAAGTCAACAAAGCCGACATCGTCGAAAAACGTGTCAGCTCGGGTGTGATTCGCAGACGCCGCAAGCCGCCGGTCAAGAAGCCTAAAGCCAAGGTCAAGACTGACGCGCCAGCTGAAGCCGGAGAAGATCCCCGGGAAAAGGCCAAGACAAGAACAACTAAAAAGGCCGGTCAGGGCGAAGTTGCGGCGGTAACGGAAGAAGAAGCCATGGCGGCTACGGCCGAAGAAGAAGTTGCCCAGCCCGATCAGCCGGGCAAAGCGAAAGCCGACCAGGCCGAGCCGGACAGTGAAGCCGCCGGTGAAACTACACAGGCAAAGCCTTCAGCAGAAGAACCCAAGAAAAAACCGGCTGAGAAGAAATCAACTTTTGTTAAAGCAAAAGTCATTCGACGAGTTCCGGTAGTCGAAGCCGAAACCCAGAAAGCAAAAACTGCGGCGCGGGCGACGACCGAAAACAAGCCCAGCGGGATTCGGGTCTTGAAAGTCGTTCCTGGCAGAGAAGGCCGCGGGCACCAATTCATCGATATGTCGAAGAAGGACAAAGGCCGGCGTAAAACAGCTACTTCGTCAAAACAATCAAAGGCCGACTTACGCGAGCAGCTTTTTGATGCCTTTTCGCCGCACTATATCCCCGGCATGTCCAGGCGCCGTCGGCTGTCTAGAAAATCGGGTAAAAAGACTGCGGTTACGACACCCAAGGCGCTCAAGCGGGTGGTCAAGATCGAATCTGAGACAATCAGTGCCAGCGAATTAGCCAGGCGTATGGGTGTCAAACTCGGCGAGGTCAATACAAAATTGCGCGAAATGGGCGAAGAGCTCGAGAACATGCGGGCCGATATTGATCTCGATTTGGCAACTGCTTCCATGGTGGCTCAGGAATTCGATTACGAAGTCATAGACAACACCTTCAAAGAAGAGAAGATATTGGTATCCGCCGAAGAAGATGTGCCCGAAGATCTCGAATCCCGGCCGCCGGTGGTCACCGTCATGGGTCATGTCGATCATGGCAAGACATCGATCCTCGATGCGATCCGCAAAACAAAGGTAACCGACGGCGAAGAAGGCGGCATCACCCAACATATCGGAGCCTATGAAGTCAAACAGGCCCAGGGTTCGATTACGTTTGTGGACACTCCGGGCCATGAAGCTTTCACCGCGATGCGGGCTCGTGTGGCTGGTATCACTGACATAGTCATTCTAGTTGTGGCCGCCGATGATGGCATTATGCCTCAAACGATCGAAGCGATTCACCACGCCCAGGAGGCCAAAGTACCGATCATCGTAGCGGTCAACAAGATTGATTTGCCCGGCGTGCAAACCGAGAGAATCAGACAAGAAATGACCGAGTACAAATTGGTTCCCGAAGAATGGGGCGGCGATACGATTGTTGTCGAGGTTTCGGCCAAAACCAAGCAAGGTCTCGATAATCTGCTCGAAAACATTCTGGTCCAATCGGAAATTCTAGAGTTGAAGGCGAACCCAAACAAGTCGGCCTCGGGGTCGGTGATTGAAGCTCGCCTGGATCGCGGCCGTGGGCCGGTAACCACCTTGCTGGTCAAAGACGGCACGCTGAGTAAGGGCGACATTGTCGTGGTCGGGACGGCCTTCGGCAGGACCCGCATGATATATGATTATGAAGGCAATCTGGTCGAGAACACCGGGCCCGGGCGGCCGGTTCAAATTCAGGGTTTGAACGAAGTACCTGTGGCCGGCGATCCTTTTTATGTCGTCAAGACTGAGCGCGAGGCCAAGAAAGTAGTCGCCCATCGCCTGCAGGAACAGCGAGCGGCCATGTCGGGTCAGACCGCCCGGCTCAATCTAGAAGATTTCTACGAAAGATTGCAGGGTGTTGAGAAGCTCGAACTCAAGGTTGTTGTAAAGGCAGATGTTCAGGGCACGGCCGAAGCCGTCAAAGAAGCCGTCGAGAAACTGTCGGTTGACAGAGTCGGGGTCAAGGTCATTCATCACGGGGTTGGGGCAATCAACGAAACCGACGTCAACCTGGCATCGGCTTCCGAGGCTATCCTGGTTGGGTTCAATGTGCGCCCCGATCCGAATGCCAAGAAACTGGCCATGGCCGAAGAGCTTGAAATCCGTTTGTATAAAGTCATCTATAACTTGACCCAGGATATCCGCCAGGCCCAAACGGGCCTGCTGCCCAAGACAACCAAAGAGCAAACCCTCGGCCGGGCCGAGGTGCGCGAGCTCTTCAACGTACCCAAGATCGGGACAATCGCAGGTGTATCGGTGGTCGACGGGAAGATGCTGCGAGGTGCGCTGGTACGCCTGTTGCGCGACAGCGTCGAAATTCATCAGGGCAAGATGAGCAGCTTGCGGCGCTTCAAAGAAGACGTGCGCGAAGTAGGCCATGGATACGAATGCGGGATTGGTATCGAAAACTATAATGATATTAAACCAGGCGACATCATCGAAGCCTTTGTCCTCCAGCAGGAAGAACCCAGCCTATAGTCCAAGAATTTTCCCTGGAGGTTTGCCATGGTGGTCGGGGTAGTTCGCCTGACCCTGCAGTTGCCAGAGAACAACTCTTTGAAAGGCAAGCGCAAGGTCATCAAGCAGATCATCGAAAGAACACGCAACCGTTTTGGACTGGCGGTGGCCGAGACCGGCCTGAACGATAATCTGCGGCAGGCCGAAATCGGTCTGGCCAGTATCGGTAATGACCGGCGTAGCTGTAATTCCATCCTGGATAAGGCCATCGGCTATATCGACTCGATCGGGACGGCCCTGATCACCAACCACGAGCTCGAGATCATTAACTTGTAGATTGCAGGCAAATAGAAAAGCATAACGAAAGATTAGAGTCATAGACAGCGTTGACAGTCGAACCGACAAGCTCTAAACTCCGGGCGTCATGGCAAATATCAGACTTCAAAGAGTAGCCGATCAGATCCAGGAAGAAATCAGCGGTCTGCTGACCAAGGGGCTCAAAGACCCGCGGATCGGCTTCGTAACCATTACCGGGGTGGAGGTCAGCCCCGATCTCAAACAGGCCTTTGTTTGGTTCTGTACTCCGGGTGACGAAGAAGAGCGAGATCGTTCACTGGCCGGCCTGCAAAGTTCGGCCGGTTTCATCCGCAAGACCCTGGGTAAGCGTCTGCGCTTGAAAAATATCCCCGAGTTCCATTTCAAGTACGACGACAGTCTTGATCGCGGAAACAAAATCGAGAGCATCTTGATGGACGTTCGCAAACAGGAGGGTTGGGACGATCCGACCCGCCAGCGCGGCTCGGCCGAAGAGGTTGCGGCGGCCATGCAGGCTGGACAGAGCTTTTTAGTCACCAGTCACTTGAATCCCGACGGCGATGCAATCGCGGCCAGCCTGGCTGCCAGAAACATTTTGCTGCAGATGGGCAAAGACGTGGTCGTTTATAATCCCGACCCGGTCCCGCACAATTTCGAGTTTCTACCCGGGGCCGACGCGATCAACACCCAGCCCGGTGAAGGTCCTTACGACACCAGCCTGGTGCTGGATTGCTCTGAGTTGGAACGTTGCGGCCCGCTGCCGCCTGGCTACGCACATGGTAAGATCGTCGGTGTCGACCACCACCTGACGACCGAACCGCTCGGTGAAACCCACTATCTCGATCCGCAGGCCTCCTCGATTGGAGAAATGATCGATAGAGTTTGTGAATATCTACCGGTCGAACTGAATCTCGATCTGGCGACTTGTATTTATTGCTCGATATTGACCGATACCGGTTCGTTTCGTTATTCGAATACATCGCCTAACGCACTGAAAGTCGCCGCCCGGATGGTCGAGCAAGGCGTGTCTCCCTGGGATATGACCCTAAAAGTCTATGAATCCAACCCGCTCGGACGCATCCAGCTCTTAGCTCTGGTTTTAGAAACTCTCGAGCTGGATTCGCAGGGACGCTGGGGTTCGATTCTGGTAACCCAAGAGATGTTTGAAAAAACGAAAACAACCAAGGACATGATCGACGGCTTCATCAATTACCCCCGCGGAATTGTCGGGGTCGAAGTCGCGATTCAGTTCAGACAAGCCGGTCAGGACAACTACAAGATAAGCTTTCGCTCCCGGGGACGCATAAACGTGGCCGGGATTGCACAAATATTCGGCGGCGGCGGGCACAGGAACGCAGCCGGCTGTAGTCTCGAAGGTGCCCTGCCCGATGTCCGCAGGCGAATCTACCAGGCAGTCGAAGACTCATTGGCTGAATGAAAAAAAAATCCTCGCGAATGCCTGACGGCGTTTTACTGGTCGACAAGCCGGCCGGCTTGACTTCTTTTGATGTCGTAAAGATTGTTAAAAAGATGGTGCATCCGATGAAAATCGGACACACCGGCACTCTCGATCCGATGGCAACCGGCTTGTTGCCGCTGACTCTGGGTCAGGCGACCAAGTTGACCAGGTTTCTGACCGATCAAACCAAGCGCTATCTGGCAAGTCTGCAATTGGGAACGGCCACCGATACGCTCGATGTCGAAGGCAAAGTTGTTGCCGAGTTCGAAGTGCCCGACCTTACCGAAGACAAAATCCGGGCCGGACTGTCTGCATTCGAGGGTGAGATTCAACAGATACCTCCGATGTATTCTGCATTGCATCACCAGGGCAAGAGAATGTACCAGCTTGCCCGGCAAGGTCTGGAAGTCGAGAGAAAGCCGCGCCGGGTGACTATCGATCGAATCGAACTGACTGATTTTGGACCTGATCAAATCGAGTTGGACATTTGTTGTTCGGCCGGAACATATATTCGCAGTCTGGCGGCCGATCTGGCCGAGAAGCTGGGCACCTGCGGACATCTGATTGGGCTGCGCCGAATTGAAACCGATGGCTGGCATGTCGATCAGGCCTTACAGATCGAAAAATTATGCAAAGAAGATCTAGCGGCCGCAATTATACCGATCGAGAAAGTTCTCGAGCGCTATTTGAAAATAAATGTCAGTCAAGAGATCGCCAGGCGCCTCGAACAGGGCCAACTCCTGGGCCAGGACGAACTAAATGACATGATACCTATGCAAATACAGGCAGATACGGTTGTGTGGTTCTGCTCGCCGGACGCTACAGTGATTGTCCTGGCAAACATCATAAGCTCGCCCGACCAAAAAATCAGCGGCATGAAATTCTTGAGAATGCTCAAGATTTCCCATTAATATGTTGACATTCTGGGATGATACGCCTAGTGTACGCGCTGAATTTCACGTAGCGGAGAAAAGGCCTTTCGCTGCGCATGTACAAGGAGGCAGGCCGATGACGTTCCAACCAGGACAAAAAGTAGAAATCATCAAAAAACACGAGCTTCATGATGGTGACACCGGATCCCCGGAAGTGCAAATTGCGCTGATGACTCACCGGATTCTTCATCTGACCGAGCATTTCAAGATCCATAAAAAAGATCATCATTCCCGGCGCGGTTTGCTCAAGCTGGTCAGCCGGCGCCGAAGATTGCTGGATTACGTCAGAAAAGGAGACGAAAAACGCTACCGGGCAATCATTGCGGCTCACGGTCTGCGTAAATAGGCGCAGGCCCCCGGGCCGGATTACCTGACTAGATAAACTCAAGTCCGATTAGTATCGGAGATGGCTGGACCGCAATTGGTTCTAAATCTCTACTCTCCAAGCTAGGCGCTTCGAGATTTGAGATGTAGGACTAATCGCATTCCGCCAAATCTTCACAATCCAAACACCGATATCGGGCTATTTCACTCAAGGGCAAAGTGCCCCGACAAATCTCGTCGGCGTGAAAACCGATCAGATCCACACTTGAAAGGAAGACTATGAACACAATTACAAAAACAATTAAACTGGGCGACAAAGACCTAATAATCGAAACCGGCAAGGTTGCAAAACAAGCCGACGGTGCCTGCATGATTCGTTACGGCGAAACCGTTGTTTTGGTTACCGCAACTTCCGACAAAAGCCCTCGAGAAGGCATACCTTTTTTGCCCTTGACGGTAGACTATCGCGAGAAAACCTATGCCGCCGGGCGAATCCCGGGCGGCTTCTTCAAACGCGAAGGTCGGCCGACTGAAAACGATATTCTGACCTGTCGGATCATCGATCGATCGATCCGACCGTTGTTCGCCGAGGGCTGGGACTGCGAGACCCAGATTATCGCCATGCCGCTTTCGGTTGATCCACAAAATGTTCCCGATGTGCTGGCCGCTTGCGGAGCCTCGGTGGCCTTGTCAATTTCGGACATTCCCTTCGCGGGACCTCTGGCGACCGTCAGGGTCGGCAAAGTCGAAGGCCAGCTGGTTGTCAACCCGACTTTCGAACAACTCGAAGAAAGTACAATCGACATCATCGTGACCGCCTCACATGAAGCGCTGACCATGGTCGAGGGAGAAGCCAAGCAGATTTCCGAAAGTGAGTTAGTTGAAGCCTTGATGTTCGCCCACGAGCAATGTTTGACGATTATCGCTGTCCAGGAAGAGCTGATAAAAGAAATCGGCAAAACCAAACGACTTGCCACCCAACATGAAGTTTCATCCGATATAGCCGCTCGGGTCAGAGAGTTAGCGCCGGCCAAGATAAAACAAGCCCTGGCAATCAGGGACAAGCTTCCGCGTTACGCCGGCCTCAAAGAGGTCAAGGTAGAAATCCGCGAGAAGATGGCCGAGGAATTCCCGGAGCTCGAGACGATGGAGAGAGACGTGGCCGATGTTCTGGACGACATCAAGAAAGAGCTGGTTCGCGGGCAGATTTCCAAAGAGTCAATCAGACTCGACGGGCGTAAACTCGACGAGGTCCGCCCGATCTCAATCGAACTCGGTCTGCTGCCGCGCGTGCATGGTTCGGCCCTGTTCACCCGCGGTGAAACCCAGGCGATCGTGACCACTACCTTGGGAACTTCGCGCGACGAGCAACTGGTAGAAAACCTAGAAGGTGTCTTCAAACGCCAGTTCATGCTGCACTACAATTTCCCACCGTTTTCGACCGCCGAAGTCAAATTCATGCGCGGTCCCGGCCGGCGGGAAATCGGCCACGGCAAGCTGGCCGAGCGGGCCCTGGGTAAGGTTTTACCGAGCCATGATGATTTCGCCTACACCATCAGGATTGTCTCGGAAATCACCGAATCGAACGGCTCGTCGTCGATGGCCTCGGTCTGCGGCGGCAGCCTGTCGATGATGGATGCCGGGGTCCCCTTGACCGCTCCGATAGCCGGGGTGGCTATGGGCCTGATAAAGGAAGGCGACGAATTCTTCGTCCTGACCGACATTCTCGGTGACGAAGATCACATGGGTGACATGGATTTCAAGGTGGCCGGCTCGAAAGACGGAATTACCGCAGTCCAGATGGATATCAAGATTGCCGGGGTTACCAGCGAAGTATTAAAAACCGCCTTGACACAGGCCCGCGAAGGCCGCTTGCACATCCTGGGCGAGATGGATAAGGCCATTTCAGGTCCGCGGGAAGAAATGAGTCCCTACGCGCCGCGGATCATCAACGTCAAGGTCAAGCCCGAGCGAATCAAGGACATCATCGGCCCCGGCGGCCGGGTGATAAAAGAGATCGTCGCCCAGACCGGCTGTTCGATCGATATCGAAGACGACGGCACGGTCAAGATTGGCTCGACCGATCCAGAATCCGCTCAGCAGGCGGTCGACATGATCAAGGAACTGACCCAGGAAGCCGAAGTCGGCAAACTTTACATGGGCACGGTCCGCAAGATTACCGATTTCGGGGCCTTTTGCGAAATTTTGCCGGGTACCGACGGGCTCTTGCACATTAGCGAACTGTCCGACAAGCGTGTCGAGAAGGTCACCGATGTTCTCAGAGAAGGAGACGAGGTTCTGGTGAAGGTGATCGGAATAGATCGTCAGGGAAAAATCAGGCTTTCGCGCAAAGAAGCCCTCGGCCAGCAACCCGACAAGGATTGATGTCAAACAACGCCAGAGTAACCGTTCAGGTCAGCCATCTCAAACACGGCCAGGGCTTGGAACTGCCGGCTTATTTGACGGCCGGTTCGGCCGGAATGGACTTGCGCGCCGCTATTGACCGTCAGCTGACTCTTGGGCCGGGTGAGCGCTGGGCGGTCCCAACCGGCCTGGCGATTGCCTTGCCGCTCGGCTACGAGGCTCAGGTCAGGCCGCGTAGCGGGCTGGCGCTCAAACATGGTTTGAGCGTGTTGAACTCACCGGGCACGATCGATTCGGATTATCGCGGCGAGGTCAAAGTAGTATTGGCCAACCTGGGCGCTAAGCCTTTCAAGATCGAACGTGGCGACCGGATCGCCCAGCTGGTGATTGCCCCGGTTACTCAGGCCGACTGGGAGGAAGTCGAAGTCTTACCGGCCACGCAACGTGGCGCCGGCGGCTTCGGACACACCGGTAAATAAAGCCAAACAGGGGCCGGGGTAGATACATCGGCCTCTTTTTTTGCTCACTCCCCTTTTGTGTTTCGATATGACGAACCAAAAAGCACTTGTCGTACGTCTTGAAGTGTGATACGCAAATTTTACGAAGACTTTCATAAGGTTAACTAACTAGTATCATGCAAGGAGCAAAAAGTGCTTTGTTTTCGTTGTGGAAGCTACAACCCCGACGGGAGCGAGTTCTGCAGCCAATGTGGCCAAAAGTTTGTCGAAAAGAAGAAATCATCCCCGGGGACTGAAGTCGATCCTGAAATCCAGGTACCGGCTCGAAATGTCGACCCGGAGGAAAAAGCAGAACTCAAACCCGGCAGCCAGCTTGCCGATCGATACGAGATAAAAGACGTTTTAGGCGCCGGGCCGATCGGGACGGTTTATCGGGCACACGACCTGGAGATCGAGGTTGAAGTTGCCCTGAAAGTGATTCACCCCAAGCTGCTCCAAACCCGAGATGAGCGTAAGCGTTTTCTGTCCGAAATCAGGGGCGCGCGCAAGATAAATCATCCGAACGTGGTCCGCCTCTACGACGAAGATCAAGATGGTGAATTGGTATTTTTCACGATGCAACTGCTCGAAGGCTTGAGCTTGCGCAAGATCGTCCGCCTGCGCTCGGAAAAAAGTCAGAAATTTTCAATCAAAGAACTCGAACCGATTTTCTCGCACATTTGTCAGGCCCTCGATCGGGCCCACGAAACCACCGTGCACGGAGATCTCAAGCCCGAAAATATCATCGTCCTGCCGGATATGCTGAAAGTCACCGACTTCGGCTTGATTGATGCCTTACCCAGAACTCCCTTTGTCGCGGCTCAGAAAACGACGACCGGCGGCCTGGCCTACCTGGCTCCCGAAATGCGCGACGGCGAAGCCAAAATAACTTTAGCGGCCGATATCTATTCTCTGGGAGTCATGCTGTGCGAAATGTTGACCGGGGTCGTCTATGAAGGCCCGACTTCAAAACTGCCTGAACTGGATAAAACCGCTGAAAAATGGCAACCCATTTTGGTAAAAGCCTTAAACGAAAGCCCCGACAGGCGATATTCGACAACCCGCGACTTTTTCGAAGAGTTTCATAATCAGGCTATCGGCAGAGATCGCAAGAAGACTGTGTCGGTTCCGCCGCGCCCGGCCCCTTCGCGAGAGGGCAAGAAAGCCGAAGCGGATAAGCCGAAAAAGGCCAAGACTAGAAAACCGGCCATCGATGATGCCGCTGAATATCCGCCAACCGTCGTGGATGCCGAGACGATCGGCGGTGATGATCTCCAGGTGATCGAGGACGACGATCTCGAAGCCGGTCCGCGGACCGAAGATGAATTACTCCAAGACATCGCCGACGAAGCCGAACCCGAAGACCTCGAAGAGCCGGAAGATTTTCTAGATCCGGATGAACTCGAAGCCGACGATGCAACTATGGAAGAACTGGACGAGGGCGAAACTTTAGTAGCAACACCAACACCGCATCCTTCGGCGGTTTCTCCCGACTCTGAATTGAGAGTGGCCCGGCCGGTAGATTCAGAACCGCCGCTGCGCGACAAAACCGATGTAATCCCAGAGCGCCAGCCGGTCGAGGTGATTCAAAAACAGCGTATTTCGGTGCCGCCGCCAAAACCGGCCGAGAGCGCGCCGCCCACGGCGCCGCCGGCAGTCGTTGTCGCCAGCCAGACTCCGCCGCCGGCTCAACAGGTTGCTGCTCAACAGGCAGCCGCCCAACAGCTAGCCGCCCAACAAGCTGTCGGTCAACAGCCGCCGTATGGTCCCTTTAGTCAGCCACCATTTCCGCCGTCCTTTGTTACTCAACCACCGATGCCGCGACCCAGTCGGGCACCGGCCTATATTTTCCTGGCAGTTCTACTGCTGATAGTTGGCGTCGGAGTTTTTTTCCTGGTTGATTATCTCAGGGCCCAGACAGAACTGGCCCGCGCCCAGGCCGATGCTACCCGCGACTCGAAAGAGGTAGCCACGTCTGTAACGCCTAGAATACCAGACGAGGGTAAGCCGCTGATTGCCAGCAGCAAGCCGGAGATTGCCAAGAAAACCGCCGAAGATCTTCTAAAAGCAGAACAGGCGCGAATAGCCAAAGAGGCTGAAGATGCCAAGAAAGCCGATGAAGCCAAGAAGATAGAAGAAGCAAGAAAAGAAGAAGAACGCAAAAAAGAAGAGGCGCGTAAGGCCGAGGAGGCCCTGGCCGCCGAACTGGCCAAGAAGAAATCTGGTAAACCGACTGTAGCCAGCAGGCAACTCGAAGCCAAGGCCCGCAAGAAAGTCGCCGAGGCCAAACGAGCCGAAAAGGCCCGTAAAGAGGCAGAACGCAAGCGCAAACTAGCCGACAAAAGGCGTAAGGATTTGGAGCGCAAAAAACAACTCGAGCACGAACGCAAATTAGCCGCAGCCAAAAAGATAGCAGATGCCAAGAAAGCTGCCGCAGCCAAGAAACCCAAGATAGAAGAAGTACCCGATGTCGGCGAGCCCAGCCCACCCCCGGTCAAGGATCCGACTCCTCCCCTGCCCAAGGAAGTCGCCGTAGTCGAGAAATCCGGCGGCAAATGCCCGCGCGGAATGGTTTCGATTCAGGCCGGCAAGTCATACATCGGCAGCGCCACCAACGATCCGATGCGTAACTTCGGAGAGATAAAACTACACACCGTAACGGCCAAGGCCTTCTGCATCGATCGCTACGAGTATCCCAACGCCCCGGGCCGCAAGCCTACCACGGGCGTCTCCTGGAAACAGGCCAAAAAACTGTGCAAGAAACGCGGCAAACGCTTGTGTAGCGAGGAAGAGTGGGAATATGCCTGCAAGGGAAAGGGAAATCGCAGATTTCCTTATGGCAACAAATGGAACCCCGAGACCTGCAATACCGAAGATGCCAGCGGCGAAGATGGTACGGTCAGTAGTTGCGGTTCTTATCCGCGCTGTCGCAGCCCTTTCGGTGTCTTCGACATGAGCGGCAATGTAAGTGAATGGACAGCCAGCAGCTACTCACCCGGGGCCGGAGCGCGCACTTACAAAGGCGGTTCGGCGACGCGTCCCAACTGGGCCACCCGTTGTGCCAGTCGCTCGAGCGCATCGCCGGGAACGCGCAAGGCTGATTTGGGGTTTAGGTGTTGCGCCAGGCCTAAGTAGATTTATACAACTCTGATGCAGTTACGCCCGTCCTGCTTGGCTTTATAGAGAGCTTCGTCGGCAAGTTTAAGCAACTCTTCAAAATCGTTGACTTTTGATTCCGGGAACACGGCGATACCGATACTAACTGTTACATTCATCTTGATATCGTTCTGGATGAAATCGGTTTTCTCCATATTGCTGCGAATTCTTTCGGCGACGATCTTGGCCTGGGCGATGTTGGTATCAGGCAAGGCGATGACCAGTTCCTCGCCGCCATAGCGGGCCACAATGTCGACGTTCCTGACACACTTTTCGAATAGTTCGGCGGTTTTGATGAGGACGTGATCACCGAAAGGATGCCCATGAGTGTCGTTGACTTGTTTGAAGTGATCAAGGTCGAGCATTAAAAGGGCCAGCGATGTTTTATAGCGGCTGGCTCGCTGGAATTCATAACCGATTCGTTTCTGAAAAAAAAGGCGGTTGCAGATCCCCGTCAATGCATCGGTCATCGACAGCTCTTGCAGACGCTCGTTGAAATGTTTCAGCTTCTGGTTGGCGTCGATCAGATCGTCCTGGAGGGCTTTCAAACGCAACATCGATTTGACCCGGGCCACTAATTCCGGGCGGTTGAGCGGTTTGATCAGATAGTCGTCGGCGCCAAGCTCGAGGCCCTCGACTTTGGTGTGGATATCGTCGCGGGCGGTGACCAGAATGATCGGGATGAACCCGAATTTCTCATTGGCCTTGATGATTCGACAGGCCTCGTGTCCGCCCATGACCGGCATCTCGACATCCATGACCACCAGATCGGGTGCTTCGTCCCTGACCATAGCCAGGGCCTGCTGGCCGTCAGACCCTTGAATGACTTCGAATCCCTCATCTTCGAGAATCTCGGAAACTTCGTTGAGTACGGTGGCATCGTCGTCGACTACCAGTATTTTTTTCGACGCGACCATCGAACTCCCATGCATGAATGTCAACCTAAACGATAAACTAAATTCTACGGCCGGTTTGCAGCTCTTGTCAAATTCGACCCACTCTGCTATGAATTCAAACGTCTGGAGTCAACATGGATACCTCAGTACCATCACTCGCTCCATCAAGAAGCAGGGCCAGCCTGCCGGTCATTATCGGCGGCCTGATCACCACCGGCTTGGCGCTTTTAGGGGTTTGGGCGGCCAACCAGTCCAGCGACGACTTCAACATCATGAGTTGGTACGCATACTACATTATTCCAATTGGAGCTTTGCTGATCGGCATTGTGGCCGGCAGCGGTTACGGTATTGCATCCTGGCTGACCGGAGTTAGAATCTCGAGCACCTTGCTTTTGACAGTCGTTGTGCTGCAGATCCTGGCATACTTCGCAGCTCAATACATCGAGTATCTACAGTTACTTTCGGTCTATGGGGCCGAGGGCCAGATGAGTTTCTTCGAGTATTTCGATATTACCACCCGGGCCTTTGCCTGGCAGAGCAAGGACGGTTCGGCCGGTTCGACCCTGGGTGGCTGGGGCTATTTGTGGCGCTGTCTGGAGATTGCCGGGTTTACATTCGGCGGCCTGATCGTGCCTTTATTTCTCAAGGCCAAACCATATTGTTCCGACTGCCAGCGTTACATGCGCACCCGAAACCTGATCTTGTTGCCGGCCGGGATAGTCCCCAAGAAGATCAAGAAAAAGGATTTCGATGGCCGGGCCGACTACGAGCGCGATAGCGAATCGGCCTTTGTCGAAGGCATTCAAATTTTCGAGAATTTGAAAGCCGCCGCGGCGGAGGGCCAGACCTCGAAATTCAACGACATCATTTCGACTTATGCGCCTGATAAAAAGACAATAGCCAAGTTGAATACCCGGATTACGGTTATCTTGAGTAACTGTCCGGCCTGCTATGTCGGTTTACTGCGGGCGGCCAGTTTGACCGGCCAGGGAGATAAAATATCACGTCAGGATTTGGGCAGTTCGAAAGTCGACCCGGGTCTGGCACGCGAAGTTAGCTGAATTGGTGGGGAGAAGTTGGGAGAACTGGATGGGTGCAACTCTGAAAGAGATCAACGAGCTGGCTATGAGCGAGACCAAGCGGCGCGGGTTCAGATCGGTCGGGATATACCATCTGATTTGGGCCACAAAGGAATTAGAGCCGGAGACTTTCGACAGCTGGATGCAGGCTTATCAGATCGAATTCACTCATTTTGTGAAAATGCTCGAGAACGTTCTCAGGCCCAGGCGGGCCGGGGGCGGTATTCCGCGTGACAAGCTCGAGGCTGATCTTAAGGAGCAAGCCCTGACCCTGGGCGACAAGTTGGCCAAAGCAAGCGGCCAAACCGCCGCGGCTGTCCACCTGGGCGAGGTATTTTCTAAGCTTTCCGAAAACCCGATCAGCGTCCTGTGCGAACGCTTCAGCCTGGATTACAAGGTTCCCTGATACTCTTTTTATGAGATCGATGTGTTTTTGTAGGCGGATACATTGGATACATTGGGGTCGGGTCTTGACATATGACACTTAACTCTTAGACCGCCATACATCCATCCACATTCTCAGTGGTTGGAGTTGTTCCTCTTTCCGAATACGGCTCAATAAGCGAGATACTTGATAAAAAGGGACTTTCAACTCCATGGCGATCTCTTTATGAGTCAAACCGGCTGCGTATGATAATGCCCAAATCGCCAGTCGGCGAGCCGGATTCGCTCCAGGACCTCTAACTGCCCTCGTTAGTTCTCTGCGCTTGACGCCTGTCATCTGGCAGACTTCATCAAGGATTTTTTCCGCAGGCTGAAAACGCCTGGATTGACTTGCTGTTGCCACAGGCTGGTTGGCTCGCTGAATTCGTTTTGTGATCGCCTTTTTCTTAAACAGGCCGGTATCAGGATCAAAGTCTGCTGGATATTCGATTGCCTTAGTGTGCACCGAACGTACAAATTTGTGAACATTGGACCTACCACCAAACAACTTTATTATGACGTCGATAGTCAACCAATCGGAAACCGAATCGCGGCCAAGGTAGGCTCGATGACTTGTCCAGGCACTTGAGTCGAGCCTGCGGATCAAGCGCGCCTCGAGCGGATTGCGGTGAATGT
>JAFDKH010000396.1 GCA_019307065.1 Deltaproteobacteria bacterium | reverse complement strand
GGGATAGTCATTCGGGGTGGGCGGAGGATCGGTAACGATCATACTCTGGGAACAGTCGATAATAAACATGATCTTTACCGGGAAATGCAGCTCATCGGGATGCTCTGTGCAAAACTCACCGGTAATCTTCAGTTTATTGTCTTGCTGGCCTTTACCCAACCCGGGGGTTTCGAATATATCGGCATCGGTACAGCCCGGTACAGTCCCGATCAACCAGGCCGCTGTAACCAGAAAAATGACAGCCCTAGACAACTGGCGATTGGTCATGAAACAACCCTCCGAAAAACTTTAAAACTCTATTTATCTGCAGTGACACAACTCGATCCGGAGAAACCTAAATCGAGCATACCCGGGTGGACAAAATCGTCATTGGACAATTCAATCTCGCCCCCCAGGGGAATCTTGTAATCCGGTTCGATATATTGGGCCCTGACACAAGCCGCCTTGAACCTGCCGGGGTCCAGCGGATCGTCATAGGAGGCCTGGTCAAACCAGATAACAATATCGTTGAACCCGCGGCTACCGGGGCCGTTACGATCGCGAGTCGTCACCAGTGTCAGATGGCGAATCTCGAAGCCGTAGCACTTGCGATCTCCGGCATCATCTTCGAGCGGCCACATTTCATACCAGTAACGATGGTCGTCCCAGAGGGCTTCGTCCGAGCGACCCGGGTGGGAATGAAAGAGAAGCTCGTCAGCGTTACGCTGTCCATCCGAGTCGAGATCTTCGATGCTATCGTTGCGTAAGGGATCCATCCCGAGCCGGATTTCCATTGTGTCGGGAAAACCGTCGGCATCGGTGTCGACCAGCTTGTCGTCGGTCCCATAAAGAGCCTCTTCGCAATAGCGCATTCCATCGCCGTCCGAATCTTGCTGATCGACGCAGGCCTCATCCGGTCGATAGGCCAAGAGCGGATCAAAACCGGCCCCCAGTTTTTTGTTCTCGATGAAATCCTGGTAGCCGTCACCATCCGTATCGACCAACAATGGGTCGGAGCCGTTGCGAACTTCGGTGTCGTCGTCAAGACCGTCGCCGTCCGAATCGGGCAAAAAGGTTTCGATGCCCGGGAATGCGCTGACGTTGGATACGATCAAATTCTTGGCGGTGTATTCGCGTTTGATTGAAGTGTAATCAATTTTGAGGAAGTTGATGTCTTGTCCCCCGGTGAAATCCCTGAAAGTACCGTTGCCCCGATTGGCAATCTCGCGCAGCAGGGCGCGGCCACGGTCGGGGTCTAAGTTGTAGGCCGCTTCGGCGGCTGCACACAGGGCCGAAGTCGGGTTGCCGAATTGATCGCGGCAGTACAGAAAGGCCGAGTGAACCCGCATCTCACCGACATGAAAAGTGTCTTTCAGATCCATGATGGCTTCGATCAGCTGGAAAATCTGGTAGTTGTGGTTGTAGTCGGCCCCGCCTTCGAGCATCGGGAACATGCCTGGTTCCATGTAATCCATATCCAGAACAATCTCGTCCATCAGCGTGCAGACTACGTGCAGGTCGTCGTTGCAGCACATTTGAGTCCCGGCCCCGCCTTCGCATTCGGGCAGATAGCGCGGGTGGTTGGGCGGATCGGTCACACAACCATAACAAACCGGATCGGGCGTGCCATCCGAGAAGAAAATCACGACGTATTTTGACCTGGTCAACTCGGGCAGACCGCCTTCGCCGTCGGCAACCCGCATCATGTCATTCAGTAATTCCTGGTAAGCCACACCCAAAGCGCCCTGATAGTCGGTCATCGAATCGGCTTCTTGCAGGCCTTGCGGTCCGAAAACTTCGGCTTCATTGCCTGACAGGTGTGCGTAGCCCGAGGTCAAGACCGCTACCCGGCCGTTGAATTTGATAATGTTGAAAGTAACCTGGGGATTATTGGCGTAGCGTCTGACGACCTGGCGGACCGCCTCGACCCGCTGCATGCCCTCGTCGGTCTGCTGCATCGAGCCTGAAGAGTCGATGATAAACATGATCTTGACCGGAAAATCAGAATCTTCGGGAGGATCGGTGCAGACATCACCCCGAATAATGAGTTGGTCGTCTACCTGGGGAACCTCCATGGTTTCGGTAACCTCGACGTCCGAATCCGTGCAGGCTGGTAAACCGGCAATCCAAAGGATAGACAGCGCCAATGAAACCAGTCCTATTTTCTTATATCTGGCATGCATGCTTACCTCCCTATAACGGCGACCCGCAGATATACCTGCCATTTCGACATTATCTCTTTGTTCTTGGGTGATTGCAAGTTGGCTCAAGAGTCTCTCTCCTATCCTGGGCCCTTATTCTACAAGTTTCGTGCCATATATACATTTTTTACATACGCCAACTCCGTAAATCACTTATGTTTTTAAAATTGGCATTGGCAGCCTGGCCCCGATTTGGGTGCGAATGTGAAGCAGGCCAGAGACACTACTCTGAACATTTTTCCTGTCGCTTAGAAAATGAACAAAAACAACAAGGACCCCGGCGGGGGCCCTTGCTGTTATCTGAAATTGTAAGATTTGGCTAACTTTAGCGTCGGCGACGAATTGCCCAGGCCAAACCGAGCATCAGCCACAGTCCTACCAGGCTTCCTGTGCCTGCGGTTGAGCAGCCAGCCGCAGCCGAATCGCCTTCCGAAGTCAGAGTGAATTGAGCGCTGGCCAACTGCTTATCCGGATAGAGGTCGTCGGTGAAAACCAGCTTGGCATTGACCTTGATAACGTAGCTTCCGGCCTGGTCCGGACTGAACTCGACCCGGCGGCCCATCTTGTAGTGGTAGTTATAAGGTGTCGAGAGCGTGGCCGATCCGCGCGGGTGTTTGATCGTT
>JAFDKH010000395.1 GCA_019307065.1 Deltaproteobacteria bacterium | reverse complement strand
TCGACTGCAGGTGTAGATACTCCTTAAAGGACAGGCCTTCCAAAACGTGTTCGTCCCATCTGCCCATGCCTGACTCACGCCCCCCCTGCCGCAGAAGAGATGCTGCTGAATCGGTAACGACAATACGATGATCCATCGTATCAACCGCCTGCTTGAGCCAGGACGCCCAGTTGTCCGACGAACCGACCTCGTCCAATAGGAAAATCCTCGGTTTGCCCTTCTCGTATCCCCTGGGAACAACTTCGACAACTTCTCTCGCGGTAATACCGGGAGAGGTGATGCGATCATCTGAAAAATCGAAATAGGTGACGTTGCCGGGCGGCCAGCCTTGCTTCAGAAGCTCGTCGGCAATCTGCTGAAGCATGACGGTCTTGCCTACCTGACGGGGACCGAGTACGACCGAAGACCTGCGATCGTCAACCCGCATGAGCTGGCCGAAAACTGTAGAAAACAGCTCTCGCCTTTTAGGAAATCGCTGCCCTCGCCGCGGAGCCGTTGTTTCTTCCCACCAAGGGTTCTGGTCTAAGAAAATCTCTTCAGTGTTCATCATAATGTCTTACCTCTACATATTTATTTACATTATAATGTAAAATGTGTCAAGTTGAGTTTTCATGCAAATCACACCGGTTAATATAATCATTTAAATTTATCTGACGTTAGTTCTAAAATATCAGGAGGTTACAAAGGCTGAGCTATTATTGGCAACCTTTCTCTACATTCATCTCGCCAAGGATGACGGGACAGTGATTAGGGAATAGAAAATTTGGAATGCAATTCAAAATTTCATTCACTATTCCCCGGTCCCTATTCACTAGTCCCTATTCATCTCCCCTGTCCCTATTCGACTCTTTCTTTTCTTCGCCGTCTTAATCGAACTGGTCAAAATAGCGCCAAGTTCATCGGCTTCCGCACAGATTCTCTTGGCCTGTTCGATATTTCCAGATTCTGACCTGAGAATGACCTTGATCCAGTAGTGAGCTTCACGGATTTCCTTGGAGGCGACACTGAGTTTATGAATAAAGTCAGCGATACTTTCAGCGCCTCTGGCCTCTTCGTAGTTCGCCCCGCAGCTGGTGGCTGCGCGAAATAGCTGACTTTCCATGTGCTTTCCATTGCTTGTTTTGGGGATACTGCGTACGAACCGAAGAATCTCGACTGAAAAATTCACCATTCTTTCTGCAATGTCGTCACCTCTCATGATGTTCCTTTCATTTCAAAGTTCCCATTCCAAATTCCCAGTTCCCAAATCCAAATTCACAATTCACAATTCAAAATTTCATTCACTATTCACTATTCCCCGGTCACTAGTCCCTATTCGCCTCCCCATACATCGGATTCCTGTCGAAAAGCCCCTCAAACTCGTTGTCTGCTCGGTAATCCAACCGCCTCAGAAGTTGAGGGCTCACTCCTTGCTCAAGCACGATCACCCGATTGGCGGGCAGCCGCCTAACCTCATCCGCCGTCATCAGCTCGCGCCCATGATGCTGATACGAGGTCGAGCTTCCGGACGAGCCGCCGCTATCGGAAGTACTCGATGAGTGACCGTTTACCGAATAAACAATCGTCTGCCGTCCCAGGGCGTCGGAGATGTATTTCGCCGTCTGCTGGTCCTGGGTGCCAAAAACCTGCAGAACCGAGTTGGCCAGGAAGGTCCGCCATTTCGGATACACGCTCGAAAGCTGGCTCAGGTCCTGAACCAGGAGCCAAAGCCGTACCCCGTAGCCGCGCAAAATCGAGATCCCATCTTCGATCGGCGAAAAGCGGCCCAGCTGAGCGACTTCGTCGAGCAAGAACAAAACCTGGTTTTTCGGAGGCGTCTTTTCGCGCACCATCGCTTTCAAGGCCAGGCCGATGGTCGCCCTGACATAACGACTGTAGGCAGTAAGCTTATCGGGCGGCACCACCAGAAAAAGAGTTTGAGTCTCGGCTTTCATGTCCTTGAAATCGATATACGACTGCTTCAAGGTCTCGACTATCCGCGGATCGTCCAAAAAGGCGGTATGCTGCTGGGCAGTCGACAGGACACCAGAGCGATCTCTGTCGGCCTTGGCCAGGAACATATTGGCCGTCCGGGCCGGGACCCCAAAGGCCGTTGACGAGTCCTCGCCCAGCTCTTGCAACAGCCCGAGCAGCTTGCGCTCCGGCAGGGTCAGAAGCGCACGCAGCGTACCCGGGTTGCGCTCGTTGTCTGCAAGGGATGCAATATGTAAAAGCAAGCCCTGGATCAGGTTTGCAGCCGCATCGTTCCAGTAAGACCCGCCTTCTGTTCCGTTTCCGCGTACTACCAGCGTATCGGCCAGCGAGGCCGCGTCGGAGACCGATTCGGGCGAACTAAGGTCGATCAAGTCCAGCCAGTTGACCGCGCAGCTTGGAGAACCGGTCAGGCCGAAGGGGTCGAGTGCGAAAGTCGGGCCAAGCTCCCGCCGCCTGCGGGCAGTGACCGCGAAGTTCTCGCCCTTGAGATCCAGGCAGAAGACAGAACCGGGATAAGTCAGCAAATTGGGTATCACGCAGCCGATCCCCTTGCCGGTCCCGGTCGGCGCGCAGGTCAAGACATGCCCGCCCACCCGGTAGCGCGGGTCTGTGTCTGAATTTCTGTCCATCAGCCTGCCCAGGATCAGGCCGTCGGATTCTTTTGATGAAATATTGCCGTTGGCCTTGGCTTGTTTTGCCGTTCCCCAGGCCGCCGAGCCGTGGGTCCGCCCGGGTTCGTCTTCTGCAAAAAATGAAAGCACGAAGTCTTTTATGACAATGTGAACCGGGGCCAGCAGCAAAGTGCTGCCGACACACCAAATAACTGCGCT
>JAFDKH010000207.1 GCA_019307065.1 Deltaproteobacteria bacterium | reverse complement strand
GATTGCTGGTATTGTCGGGGTAATTGCCGCGGCCTTGGTTTTAGTTCTCCCGATCATGCTCCTTCACAAGTTCGGCGGAGGAATCGGTTCGGAAGCCCTTCCGGCACCCCAGGCAGGTTTGATGGCCACTATGGCCGACGGGATCATCAGCGGCCAGATGGCCTGGGAGCTGATTATCATCGGAATGTTTTTTGCGGTGGCCTTGATATTGATTCAGAGCCCCGCACCGATGCTGATCGCGGTCGGCATGTACCTGCCCTTCCAGACGACTTTGGCGATTTTCATGGGCGGCTTGATCAAGTGGACCCTGGACGCCGTTGTCGCTAAGAAAACCAAAGACAAAAAGGCCGCTGAAACCGTCGAGAACCGGGGACTGTTGGTGGCATCCGGTCTGGTTGCCGGCGAACCCAGGCCAGTCAGTTCATGGAGAAACTGGCCCCAATCGGAGATGTCAGTCCCCCGGAAATGGCCAAAGCAGCCATCGCCGATCCGGGCTTGCTGAACCAGTTGCCTGTCTTGCAGGGGCTGAATGAAGCCGATTTGACCGCTAAGATTGCTGTTCAACAGACTTTGGCTTCGACCAGGTGTATGGGCACGACGCCGTCCTGGTTCGGGAATATGTGGTTGGGTTTCTTGGTGATAATCGGGCTTGGTTTCTACATGGTGACGGCTTCGTTGAGGGCCTTGAAGAGTAAGGGCTCCGAGCCTGGTTCCGGTGGACCGGCCCCGCCACCTGAGGGCGGCAGTGGCGTAGACCTGCCCGAGGCCAAACCAGACGAAGCCGACCAAGACGAGAAAAAGTCCTCCGAAGAAACTTCTTGAGCAGAGTCCTAATATCCGAGGAGTCCGGACTTCTAAATGGCACGTAAGTCAGAGCCTGTTAACCTACTGGATCTCACCCCGGTCCGCATCTTCGAGCATCGGATTGAAGACGACAAAGTCATTGTATTGATCCCGAAATATCGCTCACGCTGGATGGGCTGGCTACAGCGCCGTTTGAAACGGCCTTTTTATCTGTTGCATCTGGATGAAATTGGCAGCGCCTTCTGGCTGGCTTGCGACGGCCAGAGCAATATCTCGGCAATCGGCGCCAGGCTCAAAGAGCGCTTTGGTGACGATATCGAGCCGGTCTGGGACCGTCTGGCACTCTTCGTGCGTCACATGCGCAAAGGAAAACTGATCGATTTGTTGTAAATGACAGGCGGCTCAGCTCGGGCAAACCAGTTCCACTAAATCAGCCACATCGGATTTGCACTGAGTTTCGTTTTCTATACATTCCTTGGCTGCTTGCAGGACCGCGTCCCGGCAGCTGAGATCTGGTGTTTCAATACAGGTACAGTCGGCAGCCTGGGGATCCGTGACCAGCCCTTGCTTTACGCACTTGCAGATACAACAATCGTCGGTCTTGGCTTGGCAGCTTGTTGTATAAGCTTCAGCGCGAATGTCGACTGCTTTTTCGCAATCGTTTGTACCGCCGCAGGCATTCAAAGATGTTCCACAGGCCAGGATCATCCAGACGAATAGATGGGCAAGTCTCATCGGTTTTCTCCTTATGGTCCTTGTTTCAAAGACCTATTCATACCTGGATAGGTATTAAAAGAAAAGCCCCGCGAAGTCGCGGGGCTTAATAGTCATACTTTAATTTCTAACGCTGTTAGGGCACGCAAATTTGCGGAAGTACACAAGCAGGATCGCAAACTATGGGATCGACACAGGTGCCGTCGTCGCAGACCTGAGGCGAGGTGCACTGAGGGTCACATTCTGCCGGATACGCCACGCAGCTGCCTGTACAGGTATTGCACCAATGAGTCGTTGGTTCGCAGGTCTCGGTGCAGTCCTGGACAGCCTGGCAAGTGGTGCCGCAGCAAATTTCAGGCAATGTGCAGGTAGGATCACATGTTGCAGGGGGATCTTCGCAGTGGGGCCCGCCGCTGCTGCCGCTGCTGCCGCAGGCGCCGATCAAAAGACCACAGGTTGCTAGGACGGAGAGTACTAAAATAACCTTTTTCATTCTGTTTCCTCCCTTTCAAAGAGAATTTGGTGAAAATAAACAGTCAGCTAAAAGCCGTCTCCTTTTGATTTGCTCGCTTTAATTAAACTGCCATAGATTGACTGAAGTGCTGCAGCATGTCAAGAAAATTCAATAATTTCTGCGGCTCAAATAATCTTTTCAAATTTTGGTTTTTAGCCATCGACTTCGTTTGACGGACAAGAACACCGAAACATTCAGGAAAAGTGGAAATTGAGGGGAAATACCCGCAAATCTGAGGCTTTTTTTAGACTTCACTTGACAGTTTTAGTTGATTTTGCTAGGTAGTCGACTCGTCTTCATTGGAAGACGGCAGCGGTATTGGGCCGCTAGCTCAGTTGGCAGAGCATCAGACTTTTAATCTGAGGGTCCAGGGTTCGAACCCCTGGCGGCTCATTTGAAAATTGAATTGTCCCCATCGTCTAGCCAGGTCCAGGACACAGGCCTTTCACGCCTGCGACAGGGGTTCAAATCCCCTTGGGGACGTATCTAATATGTTGTGGGAGGATTGATGGCGGTTGAAGACGCAATTGCCGAAATAAAAAAGGAAATCATCGAATCTCATAACTTGATCATCAAGACCGATAATCTGGTCAAGAATCTATCGGCGGATATTCGTCAAGTTCAGAAGAAGCAGGAAAAGTACGAACGCAAGTACATTTTCAACTCTGTTGTTGCCTACGTGATTTTCGTTGTCGTGATTTTCGGCGGTTTGTACGTAGCCTTCGACGCAAAAGTCGGGGTGGTCCGCAAGGAAAAAGAAGCCCTCGAAGAGAGCTTCAACAAAGCAACTTCCCAAATCGCGGAATTACAGAAAAAACTATCGATTCGAGCTCAGCAAGAGAAAAAGACCGAACAATTTTTGCGGCTGCGCCAACAGAATCGAAACCTGGACGCCCTGAAGGTAGCCGAAAGCCTGGACCCAAAGGTGTTGTCACCTTCGATGGCGCGGCTGGTTACCAGAGAGTCGGAAGAACTCAGGCGGCTACTGGCCAGTCAAGCTCTGGATGCCGGAAAAGTGCTTTATCAAAAGGCACACCTGAATAAGGCTCTTAGGGAACTCAACCGCGCCCTGGAGATAAAACCCAAGGCTGAGATCCTGGCAAAAGTTCAGCACCAGAGAGGTATTGTATTGCTCAAGCTGAACCGTAACGCCAAAGCGGCTGAGGCGTTTTTAGCTGCTGCCGATGCAAATCCTACGGCAGCTTCTGCTGATAAAGTATTGTTCATGGCTGCCGGCGCCTTGGAGACCTCAGGCGATGTTCCTAAAGCTTTAGAGGTTTACGAACGTCTCTTGAAAGATCACGCCGCTTCTGCGTATGCATCCCATGCCAGGCGACGAATCGCCAGATTGAATCGCGGCCGGGCCGAATCAGTCAGCCCAAAACCGAAGCCGGAAGGTACGCGTATCAAACCCAAAACGGAAGGTGCCGGTGTAAAACCCGTCCCCAAGCCGAAGCCGGAATCGAAACCCAAACCTGAATCGAAACCCAAGCCGAAGCCGGAACCAAAGCCCGAATCGAAACCAGAATCGAAACCCAAAACAGAGTAACCCAATAATTGTATAAAAACTTAAAAAAACCTGTCATTCCGGCAAGTTTCTAGCCGGAATCCATATGGCGAAGACTGGGTCCCGGCTAGAAACTTGCCGGGATGACGGATTTTTATGCAACATTCGGGGGTATTTTAATGCAACATCGGGGGTTAGCTATTCGACTTCCTGTCCTTCCAGGCTCTCGATTGCCCGGTGGGCACGGTTGAATAAATCGTGCAACTCCCTGAGCGGACGGGCGTGCTCAACGACAAAAGTCTTGACCAGGCGAGTGTGGTGATGCTGAAAGTAGTCCAGCAGCCGGTAGATTCCGGCCAGAACGCCTAAGGTTGGATGCTCGTCATAGCGGTACTCGGTTAGTCTGCAAGAGACACCCAGTTTCTCGAAACGCGTGCGCCACTGCTTGGACCAGGTTTTCCATTGTTTCAGCAGAGTTGCCCGGTTACTTCCTCCTTCGAGAGCCTTGATTACATTGTTTTGAAGCTCGTTGCGCAAGGTTTCGAGAGCCGTCATACAATCACGCAATTCCAGCGATCCCAGGTCTGAAAGATTGTCCGGTCGGTCAACCGGGATGTCGAGGTCTGAATAGCGCCAGCGCAAGTTCGAAGTTATTCCAACCAGCAAACAGATAGCCACAAAGGTCATAGCGGCAATGAAGATGCCAAAGACTGCCCAGCGGAATTTGCGAAGAAAGGTCCACTTTTTCTTGGAATTAGCTGAAATTGGATCGTTTTCTTCCACGGTCGCGACGCTACCAGAGCACTATCTCGGTGTCAACGCCGGCAAGATTCTGTTATACTATTTTTTGGGGAAAAACAACGTGAGGGTGTTGGGTGAGAGTTCCTCTTAGAGTTAGGTACAAATTTTCACTCCACGGTTTGCATTTACTTGTGTGCCTGGTGCTGGTTGCGCCTGGTTGCGAAAACAGAATCACCGAACTGGACGGTGGGATAGATGCTGACGATGGTTTAGCCGACGATGGTGACAACCAGGCCGCTGATTTTGATGGCGGCGCAGACCTTTATGATGGCGGCCCCGATCGGCCGTGGGCCGATTGGGATTCAGATCCTCGCTGCAGTTCGTTAATCGGCCTCGAGGGAGAGCAGTTACGCAATGCTCTTGTTGAACTTGTCGACAACCATACTGCGCTTTCATACGAGGGAGCCCGTGACGAGATTTTCACTGATATAGACAATATCGACGGGCAGGTCCAGTGCGTTTATACCGGTGTCTGGATTACTACTGACATTGTTCCCAGCAATGACATCATGAATGTCGAGCACACCTGGTGTCAAAGTTGGGGAGCCGACACACTTCCTGCTAAAAGTGATTTGAATCATTTGTTTCCGGCTATTACCAGTGTTAACTCGACCCGCTCAAACTACCCTTTCGGTGAGGTAATCGAGGTAAGTTGGAGTAACGGCGGGAGTAAAAGGGGTCTGGATGGTTGGGGCACAGTAGTATTTGAACCACGCGACGAGCACAAGGGCGATTGCGCCCGGGCCCTGTTTTATTTTTCTGTCCGCTACAATATGGAAATCGAAGATCGTATGGAGCAAGTCATCAGGGGCTGGAACTGGGCAGACCTTCCGGATGCCAAGGAAGAAACTCGCTGTGATCGTATTGAGCAGCTTCAGGATACTCGCAACCCGTTTGTAGACTGTCCCGAGCTAGTCGATAGAATTTCCAACTATTAGCGGAAGAAAATAAGTGATTATGATTCGGGGGAAATCAGGGCTGCAACTGGGTGCCAAGACCGGGTAAGCCAAAGCCAAGAGCCGGACGATAATCCTCTGTTGGCTTTTTCCGTTTTTGCAATTTTCAAAGGTTGCACTCCTCTGGTTGCCGGTCTCGAGCTGCCGGCTTGTCCGCCGGATACCAGTATTTCTTGTCGATCAAACGAATACTGGTGTGAATTGCCCGATGGTCGCAAACATGGTTTCTCGCTTCATCTGTTTCCTGCCGGTGAGAAATTTGTCAGCCTGAGCTATAGCTATGGAAAGCGGCATGGCTGGTGGAAGCGTTGGGATAGCCAGGGCCGCAAAGTCAGAGATGGATTTTATTCCCAGGGCGGTAAAGAGGGTTACTGGAAAGGCTGGTATCCCAATGGCCAGCAGTACTATTTGCATCAATACAGAGCCGGTGCTCGACAAGGTAAATGGGTTAGGTGGACATCGGATGGTCGACTCGATGCCGAAGGATTCTATGATAACAATATAAAGGCAGGTACCTGGACTGAACGGGACGAAAAAGGAAACCTCGTCAAAACCAAATATTCCGATATGGCTCAAGTCGAGTGACTTGTTTGACTTTAGCTAATTGTCCGTTTCGCTTTTTAGAATGTATTTATCCAGCCAGTTGAGAGTCTCGCGCAACAGGACCTTTTGATGACCTGGCTCGCTAAATCCATGTCCTTCGCGAGGAAATGTGATCAGGCGGGTAGTAACCCCGGCGTCCTTCAAGGCTTGATGCAGTTCACGGCCCTGGCTAACGGGTACCCGAACATCATTTTCCCCGTGAACGACGAGAGTCGGTGTGCTGGCCTGGTGGACCCAGAAAACAGGTGAACGTTCCAAAAAAATCTGAGGTTCTTGATATGGTGATTGTTCGAACTGATCGGGTAAGAAGAGAGAAATGTCACAGGTGCCATGCATGGACAGGAGATTGGTGACTGCGGCCCCGGCAACCGCAGCTTTAAACCGCATGGTGCGCGTAATTGTCCAGGCTGTCATGTAACCGCCGTAAGACCAGCCGATGATACCTAAACGATCAGGATCGCTGAGGCCGGCATTGATAAGAGCATCCACGCCGGCGATTATGTCATGGAAGTCTATGCCACCCCAGTCTGCTTGGGCGGCATAGGCAAATTTCTCGCCACGCCCGGTACTTCCACGCGGATTGGGCAGCAATACGCGGTATCCTCGGGCAGCGAGCAACTGAGCCGGTTCATGCCATGAGCCCATCCAACCGCGCCACCATTGCCATTGAGGACCACCATGCACCATTACAATCGTCGGAGCGTTTTTGGTTTTTGGGTCTTTGGCCGGGTGAACAAGGACACCATGGATTGAGGTGCCATCCTTGGCTTTCCAGCTAAAAGGCTCCAACTTGCCTAGAATTCGTTTTTCAATTTCAGGATTGGTAATCGTAAGCCTTCGGCCGGGCAAGGGCTTTTTCGAATAACTTGCAATAAAGACCTCTGACGGGTGTCCGGGATTTTCTCCGCGATAGGCGAACCAGCGACCGTCGTTACTCAAGCTCAGGGCGGGACTGCCCCAGGCACGCAGGGCTGCATCAAAGAACACTTTTACCTTGCCGCCCTGGGCTGCAATTTCACCCAAGAATCCTTCAGTACTCTGGTGCCCCCATAGAATGAGGGATTTTCCGTCAGGTCTCCAGGCGAAGTCCCAGATCGAACCCTGATGCTCGGGACAAAGTGGTTTGACTTGTCCACCCGAGGCCGGTACCAACGATAAGCCGAAACTGAGCTTGTGTTTGCCGCGCGGGCTTAAAAAAGCGATTTGCCGGCCGGAAGGAGAGTAGGCCAGTTTGGATGATCCGACCTGGTTGGCCAGTTCTTTTATTGTGGCGCCGGTAATATCAATGACGACCAATCTGGCATTCCAATAGCCCTGGTTGGGGCTTGGATCGGACGCAAAAAAAACGGCTAGTTGCTTTGAGTCGGGTGAAAAGGCGAAGTTGAAGACGCTGACGCCGGCCGGCGAAATCATTCTAGTTTTCTTATTGGACAACTCGATGATTTTTAGCCGGCGATGTCTGATTTTCTTGGAATCGCTTTGATCATTTGCCTTGCTGCTGTCGACCTGGCTTGCCTTCTTTTTGGACACTTTCGACGGATCTTGCTTGGCCTCGACAAGACTGTAGGCGATTGAATCTCCGTCTGGAGACCAGGCCAGAGCCTCGATACTCTCTGCCTCGGCAGTCAAACAGCGAGCTTCGCCTCCATTTGTCGATATCAGATAGATCTGGGTTTTGGCATCCTCACCAGGTCGAGCCGAAAGGAACGCGATTGTATCTCCTTTTGGATTCCAACGCGGATAGGCATCTCGACCTGGGCTGCTGGTATATTGTACGGCCGTTCCACCATTTGCCGAGACCATCCAGATGTCGCTATTTGGTCCCTTGCCGGCCTGAGGAACTGAGACAACGTACGCAATTCGATCGCCGGCCGGACTAATCTGCGGATCGGAAAGTATCTTGAGCCCAACAAGATCATCAATTGTAATTGGCTCTCGTGCCCGAGTAGGGATTTCAAATAAAAGAAGGATTGCAACTACAATGCTGAAAAACCTCATGCCGCACCTCTTGATTTGATTCTTACCGGCTGTCAGAAACCCAGCCGGTACAAAAGGCTCTTGACCCGGGTGTTTTTCTGATCTTGATTGAAAGCTTTGGACAAGAGTGAAGTCGCTCGCTTCGTCTTCTTTTTTGCCAAAAGCACTTCGGACAGGCCAAGTAGGGCCGTAGAGTCGTGAGGTTTGGCCTTCAGTATCTTGCTGAACAGCACCTTGGCCTTTTTATGTTTACGAATTTTAAACAGCGCCGTAGCCAATAGCTTGGTGACTATCGAGTTTTGCGGAGCAATTCGGTGAGCGGTTTGGAGATAGACTAGCGCCTTGCGGGGCTTCTTCTGTCCCATTTCAATAATGCCCAGGTATTGATAGGCCGGTACACAGTTTGCATCAAGGGCCAGGGCCGCACGCAGTCTGGCCTTGGCCTTGGTTGGCAGGCCAAGTCTTAATAAAACAATGCCTTCCAGTACATGCGCCAGGGGCTTGTCATCGTATTTAGCTGCAGCCTCTCTGGTTCTAGAAGCTGTCTTGGCCAACAGGCCTGGGCCATCATATGTTCCGGATAGGCTCATGTGATTGTGCTTGAGAAGAGTGTCGATATTGCAAGTTCGCTGCAGCCATTCGAAAGCTTTGGCCGGTTTGTCAATGTACAAATAAAACGCAGCTATCATGAGGAGGACATCTAAATCTTCGGGCTGTAACTCAACCGCCAGTTTGAAGTCATGGAGTGCCTGGTCGTAGTTTGGAATCACAGTGTGGGCATCAGCCAGACGCACCAGAACCCTTGACGATTGTGGCAGACGAGGGCGTAACTCAAGCAGGAGTTCGAGAGCTTGGCGGTTCTTACCCGACTCAAGGGATAAGGCAGCTTGAGCGTACAACGTCGAAAGGCTTGAGTCGTCTAATTGAGCGGCCTTGTTTAGAGCGCTGTCAGCTTTTTTATACTTGCCTTGTAGTCTTAAGGCGACTGAAAGTTCTGTATTAGCCTTGGCAATATCAGGTTGCGCCAGCTTGTCCTGACTCAAAAACTTCTCAAGGATCTTGGCGGCCCGGCGAGGTCGCCGTCGGATCTGAGTTTCAATTTGTGCCAGCGCCACAACTGGTTCAGCCTTTAATGGCTCGATCCCGCAAATTCGTCTGTAGGTTTCCGTGGCTGTTTCCAGGTGACCGATTTCAAAATACAGCTTGGCCAGTGACATCATCGTATCGAATTCCCCGGGTACCTTTTCCAGCCGCTTCATTAGAATTTCCAGAGCGTGTCTGAATCTGCCAAGCCTCAGATCTGCATCGGCCAGCAAACTGTAAGCCAACATTAGTTTGGGGTTGGCCAAGAGAGCATTCTCCAGTTTCTCAGCGGCCAATACATCGTTTTCGAAAAGATAAGAGGCACCCATGATAATGAGTGATTCATGGTCATCTTTATTCAGCGTCAGGGCCTGCTTGGCGGCCTCACGCGCTTGAACTCGATTGCCGAGACTAAAGAATAAATAGGCCTTGGCGCGATGCAGAACTGCAAGTTTGGGTTTTTTCCGCAGGGCATATTCGATCAGATCCAGGGCAGTCTTTCTTTCGAGGATGTCTTGACAATCAAGGTCGAGAAGTGCCTTGTTCTGAATCCAGGCAGCCAGGATCTCGAAGTTTCCCTGATCCAGCAGTACAGCCGATTTAAGTATTTTGTCGGCTTTGAGGTATTCACTTTTCTGGTCGGCCAGAGAAAGTTTTTGGCCGTGAGCCAGAAGATCCGCGCTAGTGCCCGATGGTTTAGGTATTTCTGAAGCAAATCCTGCTATGGTTTCATCAAGAATAGTAGTTTCCAAAGTTGGCTCAGGCCAAAGCAGGCAGACGACCAATATTGTCGTGACCAGAAAAGCCAACCCGGCAGCCAGTAAAGTCCAACCCTTGAGCGGACCAATTGCAAACCGGCGTCGCTCTTTTTCGGAATCAAAGGATGAACTGGGTAATCGGAAAAACGGTGCAAATTCAGGGTAGACTGAAATAAGCCGGAATCTCTTTGGGTCGTCTGCGTGGGCTAACATGTCGGCAGCCCCGATCTCGCCTTCTTCGAACTTATCCAGGACCTGCTTGGTTGTAAGCGGACCAAAAGTACGAAAGTCGGGTTTTCTGACCATCCATTCCGGTCCGGTATCAATTAAAGTGACTTCCTTGGCCGATTCACGGCAGCGCTGGCAACGCTGATCTTCGCCCGGTTTGACATCGATTTCTGTTCCGCACCATTCGCAGCTTGAATTTTGTTCGACCTCAACGACTTCTGAATCGAGCAATCTTTGTTGTTCAGCCGCGGTCAGTTCTGTGACCGGAGTGTAGGCCTTGTGTTTGGGTTTTTCTGATTTGCCAAATTCAAAGCCTGGAAGCTCCTGGTCGAGATCGCCAAAAAGATGTTCGCGCAGGGCGTGCTCCCGGTTGAGGGAAGTAATGATTTCCTTCTTCTCGTTTTTTCTCCGGCGTAGAACGTGTTCGGCGAATAAAGGCAGTTCATTTGCCCGGCCTTGAACCTTGCCGAAAAAGAGGAAGCGAGTAAGTGCTTCCCTGAGATCGGCTGCACTCGTAAAGCGGTTGTTGGGATCGCGCTCTAAGCAGCGCATTACAATTGCGTCCAGGGCCTTTGGGATTTCCTGGCGTATTTCGCGAGGTGACGGAATTTTTTCGTTACAAATCTTTTTCAGTGTTTTGTAAGGAGATTCAGCCTTGAACAATTTCTTTCCAGTCAGCAGCTGCCAGGTGACGATGCCCAGCGAGAATATATCGCTACGGCCGTCAAGAGGTTCCTGCTGGGTCTGCTGGGGAGACATGTAAGATATTTTGCCCTTTAGCATTCCCACCCTGGTTACCTCGGTACGCTTGGCGGTTACCGCAATTCCAAAGTCCAACAGCTTGACCCGGCCGTCGTAGCAGAGAAAAATGTTTTGTGGACTTACATCCCGGTGAACCAGGCTGAGAGGGCTGTCATTATGATCTTTAGCATCGTGAACATATGCCAGGCCGTTGGCCACTTGGATTGCTATTCGAGTGACCAATGTATAGGGCATCTTCTGTTTGTGTTTGTTGGCGGCTCGGATTAGGACGCCCAAATGATCACCGGCAAGGTATTCCATCACGATGTATGGCAAACCACTTTGATGATCACCGATGCCCAGAACTTTTACGACATTGGGGTGGTCAAGAAGCGTCATGATCTGGCCTTCGTGCCGGAACATTTCGAGTAGTTCTTCATGGCCATTTAGATGTTCAAGAAGCAATTTGATAACGGCCAGGGATCCATCTGTTCTATTTTGAGCCAGAAAGACTTCGGCCATGCCGCCGGTATCAAGATGGGCAGCTGTCTGATATGGACCGAATACTTTTCTCTCGATAGTTTTCAAATCAGTCCCACAAAAACGTATAAACCAAGACAGTTTAGAAATTGGCCATCCATTGTTGGCCATGAGTCGCAGTGTGTCAAGCAATGGCTGGCGTCGCGACCCTTGAAGGGTTGATAAATCACAATTGGTGTGGTACCCACATTTTTAACGATTAGTACCCTTGATCTACCTTCTATTTCAACGGGAGGCCGAAAGTGGCGCAAACTGGTGAAGTGTTGGAAAACACTCTACTTGCCGAGAATGTCAACCAGTATCTGATTTATGCACCCCAGATTGTCGAGCGTCGCAAGGCCGGTCAGTTTGTAATCATCAGATTAGATGAAAATGGCGAACGCATTCCTTTGACTATCGCCGATGCCGATTCTGAATCAGGCTCTTTAACTCTAGTTGTACAAGAAGTAGGCAAAACCACGGCCAAGATGGCCAAACTCAAGGTAGGCTTTGTTCTCAAGGACATTGTCGGTCCACTCGGATCACCTACTCATATCGATAAGTTTGGAACAGTTGTCGTTGTGGGCGGTGGTATCGGCATTGCTCCGGCCCACCCGATTGTTCAGGCGCTAAAAGAGGCCGGTAACCGAGTAGTTTCTATTCTTGGGGCGCGCTCGAAAGATCTATTGATCATGGAAGAGCAAATGAGGAAGGCCTCGAGCGAAGTACGCATTTGCACTGATGACGGTTCCTACGGAACGCACGGTCTGGTAACGGATGTCTTCAAGGAACTGATCGAATCAGAGGGTAAACCTGATTTAGCTTTTGCGATTGGTCCGGTCATAATGATGAAGTTTGTCTGTAAACTGACAAAAGAATATGACATTCCCACGGTGGTTAGTCTCAACCCGATAATGGTGGACGGCACCGGGATGTGCGGCGGTTGTCGAGTTACGATTGGCGGTAAGACCAAGTTTGGTTGTGTGGATGGGCCCGAGTTTGATGGACATCTGGTAGATTTCGAGGAGTTGATGAAACGGCAGGCTTTTTATCATGAGCAGGAGAAGGAATCATACGACAGCTTCAAGCGCAAGTGTGGTTCTTGCGCCGACTGACACAGGTTTGTACTTACTGGTAAGGTAATGACATGATCGAGCAACTGGATCACCAGGAGATTGAAAGGCTCAAGGGCCTGAAAAATAAAGAACGCATGCAGATCCCCCGGCAGAAAATGCCGGAACAAAGTGCTCTTCAACGCCGTAAAAATTTCAATGAAGTTCCGCATGGGTTGACGCCCATGCAGGCCGTCATCGAGGCAAATCGATGTATTCAGTGTAAGAAACCGGTCTGTCGTAAAGGTTGCCCGGTCGGTATTGATATCCCCGCATTTATCGCGTGCGTGGCTGAAGGAGATTTCTCGGGTGGTATCGCCAAGATGAAGGAAACCAACATGCTGCCGGCTATTTGCGGGCGCGTTTGCCCGCAAGAAGAACAGTGTGAAAAAACGTGCATCTTGGCGAAGAAGAATGAGCCTATCGCCATCGGTCGACTGGAACGTTTTGTTGCTGATTGGGAGAGAGAAAACAGCAAGGTGGCTACACCTGCAATCGGGCCCTCGACCGGAAAAAGTGTCGGAGTCGTGGGCAGCGGCCCGGCTGGCCTGACGGTGGCCATAGACTTGCGCCGAGCCGGTCATGAGGTCACCATCTACGAAGCCTTGCATGCTCCGGGAGGCGTCCTGATGTACGGAATTCCCGAATTCCGCCTGCCAAAAGCTATAGTGCATGCCGAAGTTGATGTAGTTCGTCAGATGGGGGTTGATATTCGCTACAATCAGGTGATCGGCATGGTGGAAAATGTCGACGAGCTTTTGCAGCGGCATGATGCAGTCTTCTTGGGAACTGGCGCCGGGTTGCCCTGGTTCATGGGGATTGAAGGCGAAAACCTATGCGGAGTCTATTCGGCCAACGAATACTTGACCAGGTCGAACCTGATGAAAGCCTATGATTTTCCTCGGGCGGATACGCCGATTGCCAGAAGCAAGATAGTCGCAGTGGTTGGCGGTGGTAATGTGGCCATGGACTCGGCCCGCACGGCAGTTCGATTGGGAGCCGAACAAGTATACTTGGTATATCGGCGCTCGGAGACAGAGATGCCGGCCCGCAACGAAGAAATCGAGCACGCCAAGGAAGAGGGCGTCATTCTGAAAATATTGCATAACCCGATTAAGTATATCGGAGACGATCAGGGTCGCATTCGACAGATGGAATGCATCCGAATGGAACTCGGAGAACCCGATGCTTCCGGACGGCGTCGACCGATTCCCCTGGAGGGATCTGAATTCATACTTGATGTTGATACGGTCGTTGTGGCAATTGGCAACGGTCCTAATCCACTGGTGCCGCAGACAACTACCGGGCTCGACGTCGACCCTCGCAGGGGTACGATCGTCACCAATCTCAACACCATGCGAACTTCAAAGCAGGGAGTTTTCGCCGGAGGTGACATTGCGATTGGTGCGGCCACGGTAATCTTGGCCATGGGTCATGGTCGCAAGGCTGGGCAATCGATCAATCATTACCTGGAATCTGGTATTTGGGATATTGAATTTCTCCCGGGCGATGAGCCTGATACCGGGGGCAAGAAAAAAGAAAGCAAGTAGCTTTCTACACGGGAAGGGGCCTCAACATGAATAGTTACAAAAAATTGTTTGCTTTATTCGTGTTTGCTTTCATGCTGTACGGACTGGCCGGTTGCGAAAAAGAGAAACGTGGTCCTGTTGAAGTTACCGCTGAAAAGGGTAAGGACGTGGTCAAGGCGGTTGTTGGCAGCGAGGGCGGTTCAATCGGATTTGGTGTTGGGGGAGCCAGGTTGTCTATTCCGGCGAAACTACTCCAAGAAGATGTCACCATAACAATTAAACGAGTGGAACCGTCGCTCGATTTGCCGGGTAAAGATGTAGTCGGCAAGGCCTACAGAATATATCCCCGTTTGACTTTCGCACCGGGCGCCGCCAGAGTCTATATTCCGGTTGACCGGGTCTTGCCGGGTCTGCCTAATGACATCAATCTAAAGATGTATATCTATGACCGCCTGGAGTCTGAAGGACCCGAGGGGCCTACCTTTGTTCACAAATGGCAGGTACATCAGACGATTAAGTATGCCGGCTATAGTCCTGATCAGAAACATCTCATGTTCGACCTGTATGAGACTATCTCGGACAAGTCTACCAAACCGCCGTTTGGTTTGCTGCAAGTGGCTTACAATATTAAATGATCAAGATATCAGCGGCTGCGGGGGATGATCAGGGCCAGCCAGGCCAGCAGCATCAGCGCGGGGAGGCCGCCTGTGGGTGAGGCGTCGCTGCCGCAGGCGCAGCTGCTTTCCTTGCCCAAGACCTCGTCTGCTGCGCTCTGCTCATCCGCTGCCTCTCCGGATCCGTCGACAGCCTCACCATCGGGACCCGGATCGGCGGGGGAGGTGTCTCCTCCGGCGTCTGATGCGTCTACACCCGCATCGCTTCCGTCATTTGGGTCGCTTCCGTCACTCGCGTCGCTTTCGTCACCAGCGTCGCTT
>JAFDKH010000206.1 GCA_019307065.1 Deltaproteobacteria bacterium | reverse complement strand
GTCTTCCAGTAGAAACATCCCACAACCGTATTGTCCCGGCCAAATTTCCTGATGCTATGATTTTACCATCTGGATGGAAAGAAAGCGCGGTGACAGCCGGAGCGTGTACAAGTCGAGATGAGCCCAAACGAAACCATACACCGAGGGGTAGAGGATCGCCGTAGCGATCCGATGTACCAGGTACGGCTTCAGCTGTTGGTTTAGCCACTTCTGTTGCGTACGAGATGCTTGTGTGTTCTAGCATATTTTTAACACATGCTTCACACATGATCGCAGGTAACATTATTCCCAAGATATACGCGTAAAAGAAATATAGTTTCATTATTTGCCTCTGAATTGCCTAAAAACTGACATCTTGTCAACTACGGTTGTGGCAAGGGAAAGTATTGACTTCCCCCCATCGGCATCCACCATTTCCCCGATAGGTTTTCTACAAATACATCAGCATTGTCATATTCGCCCAAGCAGCCTGCTCACTTGGTGGCACTAGAAAAGTGTCAAGTGCTGGTGTCTGACCCCTTTTGTTTCTTTTGTTTTGTCCGTTTATCCTTTGACCCCTCTTGTCCTTCCAATTAGATCTTGTCAGGACACCTAATCTCGAATTGCACCTCACCTGAGTCAGCGATTACTCCGACTCCCGGTAATGTGGCAATCATTCTGACCTTATGTTTGCCTGGTCTCAGGCTGTACGAACTTTTGTTCGGATTTTTGCACGACATGAAGAGCAGTTCCTTGCCTACGTCGACCCAACTTCTGCCACTCGGAATATTTGCACACTCGAAATCCTTTGGTTGCCATGGTTTTTGATCGACAGTTGTTTTAAACAACAATGCTTTCTTGTATTTGGATGCGGCTTCCAACAACTCCAACTCAATATTGATCTTCCCGACTTCCAGTTCAAAACTGCAGGAAAGTGGACTTCCCAGGCTTACTTTTCCTCTTTCAAGAACCCCAAGCTTCAATTTTGCGGGAAACTTATGCCTTCTAATGGCAGTTTCCCCGACAATGAATTCTATTGATTTCCAACGAGAGCCTTTTGATCTTAGTGGTTTTCTCTTCTGCTTTAAACGGTTATCCGAGTGTAGCTTTTCAGATACCTGAAAGAAATCATGCCAGTAGTTTAGATCAACGCTTATTCTGTACCTTTCACCGGATCGCATCTTCTTTGTGGGAGATATGAGAATCAGATCGTATTCAATCACTTTTGTTTCAAACTGCACCTGTCTTGGTACTGTTTCTTCCAATAGCTCAACCTTGAACCGAGATTTCTTTATCGGTACCGGTCTATTTTCAAGACTCATTATCCGCTTCAATCCCTTTTCGTGCCAGACAACGCCTATTGCATTTGCAGGTATGGTTCCATCAATTACCAGAAAACTTGCTCCCGGTCCCTCGCAGTCGCATGCCTGACTCGGCCTAGCAGAAAAAACAACCAACAATACAAAAAGACTAAAAATGATTCCTCCAGGTGCTTCCTTGGTTGAGAATCTTGTTATGAAGGTTATGTTCGGATCTTGTTTCACTTGGATTACAACCCCTCAATTCCTTTTTCGATACATTCTTTCAGATTCCCCTCTCCCGAGATTATATCACAGTTGAAATGGGAATATTGAAAGGGAATGCCTGTTTTTTTAACCGAGTCAAGTACTGGACCTCGATTAGCTCAAATCGTTAATCTCTTGCTTTCACCCAAAATCTCCTGCTAATCGTTGATGCTCAATTCGTGGCTTGCGTAAAATTGCAGTCTGGAGGACATCTTATGAGTAGTAATAGTCCTGTTTACTTTCAGGATGTTGAGAAATGCGTCGACTCAGTAATTGAAACAGTTGGTAAAAAGATCGTACTCGGTTTACCCCTGGGCCTGGGCAAACCAAATCATTTCGTCAACGAAATTTTCAAGCGAGCCAAAGAAGACTCCGATATTGAACTTACGATCTGTACAGCCTTGTCGCTCGAGAGACCTTCCTGGTCGAACGATCTCGAACGCCGCTTTCTAGAACCATTCGTCGAACGAATCTTCGGCGGCTATGTTGATCTCGAATACATGCAGGCCCTGAGAAAAAAAGAATTGCCTCCCAACATACAAATTAAGGAGTTCTACTCAAAAGCCGGAGCCTATCTCAACCTCAAACATGCCCAGCAAAACTACATCAGTTCGAACTACACCCACGCTTTCAGGGACATCCTGGATGCCGGCGCAAATGTGCTTGCCCAAATTGTGTGTAAAGAAGTCATTGACGGCCAGACTTGTTTCAGCCTGAGCTGCAACCCGGATGTCAGCCTGGATGTCTCCAAGGCACTGAGAGAACAGGAGAAGAAGACAGGCAAAAAAATCGCGATAATTGCCCAGATCAACCAGAACTTACCGTTCATGTACGGCGATGCGGTTGTTAAACCAAATATGTTCACCGCCGTTATCGACGATCCCAAGTACAACTTCAGATTGTTCGGCGCACCCAAGATGGCTATCACAACCACCGATTTCTGGATTGGCCTGTATGCCAGCACGCTCATCAAAGATGACGGCACCTTGCAGATTGGAATCGGCTCACTGGGAGACGCCCTTTGCTATGGACTGCAGATGCGGCATCAGCATAATACCGAGTACAACCAACTATTAATAGACACAAAAGTCATAGAGAAATTCGGCCCGATTATCGAAGCTACCGGTGGTACAGATACTTTCGAAAAGGGCCTGCTGGGTTCGACCGAGATGCTGGTCGACGGCTACCTGCACCTGATGAGAGCCGGGATTATAAAGCGCAAAACCTACAACAACCTGCCGATCCAGAAACTAATCAGCCAGGGAAAGATCTCAGAGAATGTAACTCCCGCAACTGTAGAACAATTACTCGAAAGCGAAGCAATCGAGCCGAAGCTCACCCTGGACAACTTTGAGTTTCTGCAAAAGTTCGGTGTGCTCAAACCAGGCCTGACCTTTGATGGCAGTTTCATAATCGACGGTCAAAAACGGTATTCGGCTGACCTGAGCGACCAAGACAACCTCAGACAGGTTTGTGATAACTGCCTTGGTGAACAACTCAAAAACGACATTCTGATTCACGGCGGTTTTTTTCTCGGGGCCGAGAGTTTCTATCAAGAACTGAACGACATGAGTATCGAGGAACGCAAAAAGATACACATGACCAGCGTACTAAATGTCAATCAGTTGTATGAAAACGAGTATGGCTGTGAAGAACTCAGGGTACTCCAGAGGAAAAATGGCCGCTTCGTCAACGCCTGTTTGATGGTAACTCTTTCCGGCGCCGTGGTCTCAGACGGTTTAGAATCCGGCCAGATGGTAAGTGGTGTCGGTGGACAATATAATTTTGTTTCTCAGGCCCATGCCCTGCCGGATGGCCGCTCGATTCTAATGTGCAAAGGAATCAGAACCAAGGGCAAACAAGTCAGTTCCAACATTGTATTCAACTACGGGCACATCACCATACCCCGCCATCTGCGTGATATCGTCATTACTGAATACGGCATCGCCGATTTACGAAGTAAGAGCGATCAGGAGATAATTGCCGCCTTGCTGAACATCACCGACTCCAGGTTTCAAGAAGATTTGCTCGAGGAAGCCAAAAAAGCCGGCAAAATACCGGCCAGCTATCAGATTCCAGAACAATTTAAGAACAATACACCTGAGAGCCTCGAGGCAGGCCTGGCCCCTTTCAAGGAGAAGAGTTTCTTCGGACCGTTTCCTTTTGGCACCGACTTCACCGAAGAAGAGCTTATTATCGGCAAAGCATTAAAGGGCCTCAAAGCCAGAATGTCTCAGGGAATGAAGAAAATTTCCAGCCTCAGCAAAGCTGTAACCATCAGAAAAGTTCCGGAAAAAGCCGTGCCCTACTTGAAGCGGCTTCAGTTGGACAGTCCCAAGGGTTCGAAGGAAAAGATGATGCAAAAACTGGTTATTTACGCACTTTCCCTCATCGGTAAAGTCTGAAGTTTCAAGGAGCAGTCATGTTTGAAGACAAGAACGGCATCCTGGACCTAGAAACCATCGCTCAGAAAAATCTAGGCCATATCCACCGTAATTTGACTACCCCAATGCTATACGAGGAAATCATTAAGAACCGCGAAGGACTGATTTCCCATCTTGGTCCGGTCGTAGTCAGAACCGGACATCATACCGAAAGATCCGTTGACGACCGATACATCGTTAGAGATGCTGCCAGCCAGGAAAAAGTATGGTGGAGCGGCCGCAACCAAGAGATGTCGGAAGAGCACTTCAAGAGCCTTTTTTACCGGTTACTGGCTTATTTGCAGAACAAGGATGTCTACGTTCAAGACTGTCTTACCGGCAGCGACACTGACTATCAGATTCCAGTCCGAATAGTCACTGAAACGGCTTGGCATGCTTTATTTGCCCGAAATATGTTCGTTCAAATCCATGACCAAGACTTGCTTTCGAAATTCAAACCGGATTTCACGATCGTGCAGATCCCCGGTTTCCAGGCCATCCCGGAACTGGACGGCACTCATTCATCGGCCTTCATCATTGTCAACATCGCCCAGAAAATCGTTTTCATCGGCGGAACCAGTTATGCCTATGAGATCAAAGACGCCGTCTTCACTGTTGTAAACTACCTTGTTTCTCAAGAAAAAGCCCTTTCACTCAGGTGTGCCGCCAATCTCGGCCAATCAGGCGATGTAGCAGTTTTTCTGGGCCGCAGCCGGTCCGGCAAGACGACTCTGGCCACCGACCCGACCAGACGCCTGATCGGTGACGACCACCATGGCTGGAATGACAAGGGAATGTTCAACTACGAGTGGGGTTGCTACGCAAAAATCTACGGCCTGGATAAAACCTATGAGCCGGCGATTTATGAAAGTACTCGCATGTTCGGCACTATTCTTGAAAACGTTACTCTGGACAATAAAAGTCGTCGGGTCGATTTTTTGGATAATAGCCTGACTGACAATACTCGCGCGGCTTACCCTATCACCCACATCCCGGACTCTGTCAGGGATGGGATCTGCGGTCATCCCAAAAACATTTTTATGCTAACCTGTGATCCTTTCGGCGTGCTGCCTCCGCTCGCCCGGCTTACAGCCGAACAGACCCTTTTTACATTTCTGTCCAGCTACAAACCATCGCTTTCTGAACAAGAAACCCAAGACAGAGACGCACGGGTTCTGCACAATGCCTGCTTCGGTACGACACCGCTTGTGATGAAACCGCATGAATATGCAAAACTATTTATGGATAAAATCAATAAACATAAAGTTGATTGCTGGTTGATGAATACCGGATGGAGCGGCGAACCATATGGATCCGGAGATCGTGTCAAAATTGCCGACTCGCGTGCCCTGGTGAAAGCTGTTGTGACAGGTCAACTCGAAAATGCCGAGTTTGAAATTGATCCGATTTTCCAATTCGAGATTCCGCGATCTTGTCCGGAAGTCGATCAAAAAATGCTCAATCCGCGGAACGTGGCTAGAGACGAAGGCGAATATGAGATGCGGGCCAACCGGCTGGCTTCCGATTTCATGAATGACTTCTCACAATTCGAAGATTCCGTGCCCGAGAGTGTTCGTGAAATGCTTTCGACAATCACCTTGCTCGAAGATTCCCTGGATGTTCTCGAGCAATTCAAGATGACAATCTGAGCTTGGCATGCCGCTCCCTCCAACGACTATAATCAATCAAGAAATCTGTAATGGATGTGGACTTTGTGTAAAAGTCTGTCCAGACAAAACCCTTTCGATGCTTGATGGCAAAGCAGTCGTGACTGGCGACAAATCATTCTATTGCGATCACTGTGCTGCGATCTGCCCCACCCAGGCAATCACCGTTGGGGCCCTCGACAAAGAAGCCCTGGAGTTTAGCACGCTTGAAAACCGTAACGCCTGGCTAAAATACGGCAACTACGACACCGCCGGCCTGGTGCAACTGATGCGTTCGCGTAGATCGAGTCGCATGTTTATGGATCGGCCGGTCCCCCGAGAGATACTGGAAGATTTAATAAAAATTGGTATTAGCGCGCCTTCTGGCACAAACAGCCAACTCTGGACTTTCACCATAGTCGCCGACAGAGCTGGTGTTATGAAAATTGGTGATGCAACTGCCAGCTTCTTCCGCAAGCTGAACAAACTTGCCGAGAAATGGGCGGCCCGGTTGATCTCAAAAGTATTCATGAAAGATGTTCTTGGGGAATATTACCGTGAATACTACGAGTCGGTAAAAGTCGGTCTTAAAGAATTCGATGAGACCGGTGTGGATCGGCTGTTTCACGGTGCCCCGGCATTAATAATAATCGGCATGCAACCTGGAGCATCTTGCCCTTGCGAAGATGCCCTCTTAGCCTCGCAGAATATCCTCTTAGCGGCGCACAGTATGGGCTACGGAACTTGCCTGGTCGGTTTTCTGGTCGAGGCCATGAAAAACGATCCGAAGATAAAGAAACTGGTCGGGATTCCCAAAGAGGAGACTGTTTACGCGGCTATCGCGATCGGCCGCACAAAGGAAATATACAAGCGTCTGGCAAATAGAAAAAAAGTCACTCCCCGCTATTTCGCAGGCTAAGGGCCAGCGTTAGAATCTCACTAACGAACCCAGACCGGATCATGAAAGGGCAAATCGTGTGGTTTGGCCTCATAGATCTTCAATACGTCGCTGGGCAAATACTTTCGGTGAACGATCAGGCCGTAGACATACTCGTCAAACCATTTGTCTGTCATTGTCCAGAAACCTTTGTTGCCGCGCTCTTCTCCCCAGCTGTTTTCGACCAGCCACTTGACCGGTTTTGATTCTTTCAGATCGACTCCGATAAATGCCATAGCATGGTTTGGCAGGCTGTCGCGATAAAGTAAGCGCGACGATTTATCCAGCTTAAGATCAATATTGTACAGCTCCTCGATCGCATATATTTCCGGCGCCAGCCAGCCGGCTTGATCGTGGTCCTTGCCCACGTCGGCGCTAAACCATAAGGCTTCGCCTTTCTTCAAAGCTTTGACGGCAAATGCCTTGAGTCGCTCAATCGGCAAATTGATAAAAAGCATTCCAGACGAGTCAACCAGGCTGCGATTGACCTTAATTCGGTACAACTCATTGAGTGGATGATTCGGCGAGTGCATCAGATACAGGTATTTCTTCAAGTCAACTTTGACGACTTTCCTGTAAAACTCCAGGGGTGATCGGATTTTGGCTTTGCTGATCCGGCCATCCTTGTTTTCATAACGCCATTCAAAGGAAGTCGGAGGCACACCCAGATTCAACGACAGAATTCTGTAGACATCTTTCAAGATCTCAATCTTCTTCTTGCGCAAATCAGCAACCGTAGCACCCTTGGCCCGCAAGGAACGAAAAGTAAATGCCGCCTGCCTCAATTTCCTGAATAGGACTGCATTCATCCTGCGGCTCTCTTCACTCTGGACATTTTCAGGCATGGCGTACAGGGGCACTAATCCGTATTTCTCGATCAAATCAACCGCCATATTCCATTGCCCGCCATCGCCGGCCGGAGAGCGAAGCCACCATTCAAGTTCACGATCTTCTCTGAGCGGCCGATCGATCAGCTCAATCATTTTCTCCAAGAAGATGTTGGATTTCTCGAGTTTATCCCAGAAAAACAAATAGTTATATGAGAACTCGAAACTAGATAGCTTGAAGCGCTTGATCATCACCGGTCGTAAAATATTCAAGGTGGCAAACAACCAACAGCGACCTGATTTCTTCTGGTTGGTGATGCCTTTGGCCTCAACTTTGTTGGAGAATAGGTTTACGATTCCCTTTTTGGCCTCTTCATTTATAACCAGCTCTTTTATCGAGTTTTTAGCCAAAGCGTTCATCACCGTCTGAGTATTTGAATCGATTTTGAATGATTGGCGTAATTTTTCGAGTGCTTTGTCATCCAGGCCAGCGGATGAATTTTTTTCCGTTTGAGCATGGGCCACACCGGTTATAAGAGTCAGCAGTAACACCAGAGAGTGATATCGAATCATTATCTACCTCATAGGATTAGAGTCCGTTCAGGACTTTCCACTTACCACCTTCGCGGGCCAGCCTCATCTGACTCTCATCGTCTACGGCGACCCATTTCTCACCTGCTTCGTTGCTAATTAAAAAACGTGTAACGTGGTAGTAATTAATCTCTGCCACCTCGCCGATAATCTTCATACTCCTGAGGCGAATGTCGATAGTTATCTGTTTTGCCATTTTAAAGTTTTTATCAAGAACGTGGCGCAGCCGATAATAATCATAATCATCGGACGTGTCAGCAGTTCCGCTCTTTTCATAGAAGCTTTTTGAGGCTAATGCCACCAGGGTCTCGACGCTCTTGTTTTCATAACCATTCCGCATTTCGCTCAACAGCTCAACAAGCTCCAAGCGATTTGTCAGTTCGTCAGTATACTTATAGCGCCAATCCTTGCCATCGGACCGTACTTCTTCTTGGGGACAACCCTGAAGTAAGCAAACTAATAACAGCAAGCTCAAGCTTTTCATTTTATCCTTATTCGAACTTGACGAAGTAGTTGGCAATTACCCGATCGATGATCTCTTGGGTCAAAACCGGCTCGATCCCCCGGTAAGAACAGAGATCGATTACCTGGGCCAGCAGATCACGCGGCTCACACGCGTTGAATGGCAAGTTCTTGGGTTGGTAATGCTTGGTTACCAGATATTCAATCATGTCAGCATTCCAAGGAACACCCTGTTTGGCGCACTCCGACTTGAAAATAGCTGCAAACAAGTCAGCATTGGGCCGGCTGACCTCCAGTTTGTAGCGCACCCGCCGCAGAAAGGCGGCATCGACCAGGTCGGCCGGATCGAGGTTGGTTGAAAATACAACGAAGACGTCGAAGGGCACACGAAGTTTCTTGCCGGTGTGCATCGAAAGAAAGTCGAATTCACTCTCCAGCGGGACTATCCAGCGGTTGAGCAGGTCTTTGGGCGCAACTTTCTGACGTCCGAAGTCATCTATCAGCAGCATGCCGCAATTGGCTTTAAGCTGGAAGGGAGCTTCGTAGTATTTGACTTCGGACGAGTAGGCCAGATCCAGATCATTCAGCACCAGTTCACCGCCGACAACCACCATTGGCCGGTGGCAACGAACCCAGCGTTTATCGAGGGCGCTATTTTCGTCTTCATTTCCCTGCTCTTTGTGAATCGTCTCATCAAAAACCTTGATCACAAAGTCATCGACAATAATCGCGTGCGGAATGAAAACATCGCCGCCAAAGCAATTAGTCATACGCTGGCAGATTGCAGTTTTGCCGTTTCCCGGTGGACCGTAAAAAAACAGGGCCTTACCACTGTTCATCGCCGGCCCGATTGAGTCGAAAACCTTGTCAAGCAACACCAAATCGTCGAAATGCGGCTGAATGTCTTCGCGCTGCAAGGTATTGCCTCTGACCGACTGGGCTGCCACGGCCTGAATGTAATAGGCAAATGGCACCGGAGCAGGACCGATATAGCGGTCGCGCTCCATTGAGTGTTGACAAAGAGCATGCCCGGCTTCAGTCATCGTG
>JAFDKH010000205.1 GCA_019307065.1 Deltaproteobacteria bacterium | reverse complement strand
TTCATGCGGGCAGTTACATTGCTGATCGTCGTCAGAGTACTTCAGGTTGCCGAGGTCTGGATTATTTTGCTAGCGCTGCTGCCCGATAAGGGAGCGGGGTGGTTGCTTCTTCTTTCGTTACTCACCCAGGCCATATCCCAACTTCTTACGTGGGTACTATCAATAGTCCCCGGACAGATCGGCGTCGCTGAAGCCGGAAGTGCCCTGCTTTTTAAACTATTGTACCTTGATCCGCTTGTCGGGTTCTCGATGGAGTTGATCCGCCGGATACGTAAGATACTCGGTATCGTCATCGGTCTGTTGATTGGCTGGTTGGTAGGCATGAGATCCGAAAAGCAATACCGGGCGACTGTTATTCCCAAACAACAGTGTGAGTTGGATTCACACTTGGAGAGTAAGTTATGAAAGAATCAAATACGATCCTGGATGTGTCCGTAGTCCTTCCGACTTACAACGAGGCGGAGAATATTCCGGTCATAGTCCCGCACATTTGTGAAACACTTTCTCGAGCAGGTCTAAGAGGCGAGGTCATCATTGTCGATGACAACTCCCCGGACAAAACAGCGGAAATCGCCAAAGCGCTTGTAGGAAAATATCCCGTCCAGGTACTGGTCAGAACCGGGGAGCGCGGACTGGCCACAGCGGTAATGGCGGGTTTCGATATTTCCAAGGCCAAAGCCTGTCTGGTGATGGACGCTGATGGAAGCCACCCGGTGGAGAAACTCCCGGACATGATCCGCCCGCTATTGCATGACCGGGCGGACATCACCGTGGGAAGCAGGAATATCAAAGGCGGTTCAGCCGACAAGTGGCCCTGGCATCGCCGCCTGATTTCGAAGACCGCCGCCAAGATGTCTTTTGGACTTACGCGCATGACCGATCCGACCTCCGGCTTCATGGGTATCCAGCGTCATCTGCTCAACGGCCTGGAACTCAACCCGATTGGGTACAAGATCGTACTCGAGATTGTAGTCAAGTCCGCTCCCGAGAGGTTGGTCGAAATACCGATTACCTTCAGGGACCGCGAGCTAGGCGAAAGCAAGATGAGCCTCAAGGAGCAGTGGAAATATATTCGGCACCTCAAGCGACTTTACCTATACAAGTTCCCAACCATCTGGGAACTGATCAGGTTCAGCCTGGTGGGTTTATCAGGCGTCTTCGTTGATATGGCAATCGTCATCGGCCTGAAAGAACTCTTCCAATTGGATACCCGCTTGTGCGCCGTCTTTGGTTTCCTGGTGGCCGTGATGACCAACTACTTGCTGAATCGGTACTGGACCTTCCAGCAGGGCAGAAACATGCCTTTCTTGAAAAGCTGCATAATGTTCGTATCGGTTTGCTGCATTGGACTGATGGTGCGCCTGTTAGTAATGCACCTGTTCATTGAATACGCGCGCCTGGACACCGGCAACTGGTACATGCTGACCAACTTCATCGGCATCATGGTTGCGACGGCGGTCAACTTCAGCGGTAGCAAGTATTTTGCTTTTTCCCCCGAGCGGCTGGCCTTTCAACCCAAGGGATCTAGCCAGGCTCAAACTCGTAGATAAAAATGGAATAGCCGATTTTGCGTGTCGGTTCCCTGTCCAGGAGCCATGGGTACAACCCGCTGGGTTTTCTGACGTTCTTGCATAGTAGGCGGTTCACACTCACCACAACCATGAAGTGCTCATCGGAAGATGGTTGATCCTCGGGAACCGGCAGATAGTTGATGCCCAGATCCTCAGGTCGAACGGAACCGAAGACATCCATATACACTACCGGCGGACTCTTTCGGTCCAGGAACTCCTTGAGCAGGAGAAGGTCCTGACCCCAATCCACGTTCGAGTCGGAAAGATAGCGCCAGCCGTTTTGAGGCCCGACCAGGCAGTTGAAGTAACTAAGGTAATGGGGGTGGATATGCAAAGAGCCCGGAACGATCAAGATCAAACCTATAACCGAAAAGAACAGGGGCATCAGTCTGTTCTTCACTAGGGGCCAGGCGGTCGTGATTTTACCGGCCATTACAAAGAGAAACGGGTAGATCGGCAGCAGGTAGCGGTGGCCGATATTGATGGTGCTGGTCAAGCACACCGCGAAATATAACAGGGGTGGTATCAGTAGGCAGAGCGTATCTTCCTTCAACACCGAGTCGTCGCCTTCATACCTCCGAATGCGCCAACTAATAACACCCAAAACAGCCGCCAGCAGAAACAGAAACAGAAGGGCCAGGGGTGTCTTTAACAGGAAAGCTACCGGGAAGTACCACCACCAGCCATTACGCGAGTAACGGCCCAGGGCGTACTGGTAGAATTCGGAGTCGTGCCATTTGCTTTGCATGGCCGAATGAAAAACCTGCAGGGTTAGTCCCTTGAGATAGTTATAGGCCGGTATCCGAAAGGCCGTGATGTTTTCATGGGTTGTTCCCAGCGATTGCGCAACCGACGAGATCTTCTTCTGGATGACTTGAGCCGTCCGAGCCGTCTGGATTTGCCTGTCTTCCGACAGTGAGCGGAACTCGAAGCGGTAGGCTGCCAGTATCAGAATGATGGTTACCCCGACATAAGTGCCTGCGGCTACCCAAAATCGTCGCGGTCCTCGCCGCTTCTCGGGATTCTTCTCTTTTGGTTTGCTCCGAGTCCACCATACGCAGCCTGACACAATGAGGAAAGCCGGCACCAGCAGCACAGCCGGGTACTTGGTGAGTTGGGCCAGCGCAAACCCGATCGCGGCCGCCAGCAAGGTCTTCCAACCCGGCCGCACAAGATATCGCCCGAACAAGTAGGCAGCGCCGAAGTATGCGAAAGCGATGGCCAGGTCATTGGTTACCAGGCGACCATGGGCCAGCATGTTTGGCTCCAGACTGAACAGTGTTGTGGAAAACAGGCCGCCCCAGCGGCCGAATCTCTCGCGGGACCAAAGGTATATGAGCAGTCCCAGGCCGAGAGTAAGCAGCATGACCATGAAGCGAGGCCAGAATACAATGGCGGAGCTCGACACCTGGTTTTTATAGATGAATTTGCGACCGAATGAGTGCCAGCTCTTGTACCAGACGGGATCGTCCGGAAAGTGATCCGGCCCCATAATGAAAAGGGGAATGCTCACGAGATAGCGCAACAGAGGCGGGTGGGTTCCATCAATATAATCCCCGCGTAGCAGATATACGTAGCCGGAGGGTAAGTTGGCCAACTCATCGTTTGATGGTGACTTTACCACGGCACTTGTGATCATGCGTACTAGCATGATCAGAAGGACCAGGGTGAGCAGGCTCCGCGAGAACCACGGTGATGCAATATATTTATTCCAATTCTTCATGGGTACCGGTGACCGTCAGAGATCATGGATTAACATAAATGAAGCGATAGGAACCTTCGCCTTCGATGGTTTTATCTTCTGTCTTGTTTTTTAAGCGTAGCTTGTAACTACAGTTGATGCGGTAATCCATGGGGCTAACGAATCTCCGCACGAAACTCCGAGTAATGAAAGAGAGTTTAGCGGTTGGGTCAACCGCCTCAGCGAGGCTCGTCATCAGAAGTGTTCCAATCAAATGAGTATCACCGTCAATGGCCGCTATCCTCACCCTCCTTGGGATAACGTAGCCATGCTTCGATTTTTGATCTTTGATATAGCCGGTATAATCAAATCGGACTTTTGCGGTGGCAGCCAGGCGCCCGCCCTCACCATAAACCATCGCCCAACCGTGGCGAGAGTGACCGTATTTTGCTGGGGTTTCTACCTCGGCAAAGACGATGCTGTAGTTTTCATCGACCTGTCGGAAACGAAACCACCTTCTGGCACTCTTGTGTGGTGCAACTGTGGTAACCGAGTGCTCGACTACACCAGCTGCGTCAACTTGCAGTCTCTTGCCTTTGTTCGAGACAACGCCTGTCACTCTGGCCCTTGCACTCGGAAAAAGCTTGGCGTAATAGCCTTCGTCGCCATATTTGAGTTTGCCGCTGCCAGGCATGAAAGGGGGCGCCAGGTTTTTAAACTCGAGGTCAATCTTGAGGTCTTTGCAAATTGCTTTTACTGTGAGACTCGATTTATCTCCGCTGACGCTGACAGAACCAAACACCAGGCCGAAGCCATCTTTAGACCAGCTCCATTCATCAGAGTCGAGTCCTCCCGTGCATGTTGTAGCTTGGCCATCTGGACTTAGAATGTGCGCTTTGTAAGCGCCTTTGTGATCGCCAATTCCGATATTGGAGATTGCAAAGTCTACAGCAATGAAGTGGCCCTCTTTAGTCCATACATTATGATTCCACTCTTCCTTGTACCACTCGCCATCACTCAGGTGTGGGCCGAAATCAGAAATACTGACTTCTTTAGGTGGTCCGAAGGGCGATACGTCACTTCCTGCAATCACAGGCTGTAAGCCGAAGAGAATAGCGAAAACTTGAATGAAAACTGTACGCGTTTTCCTGTACATGATTGCCTCCGCTAGCCTATCGAAGCTTTATCTACACTCTTCTTCCTGTTTTGTGACCGCCATCTGTCCAGCTTGCTCGTGGTTCTGACACAAGCGACAGTGCAATGGGCATGACACTGCTTATACGAATAGAATTGCTCTTTCAGGTCAGCATCCGAATAGCTCATTAAATCCTTGGAAAATATATCGCGTGTCTGGGAACACCAATTCACTTGACCGAATTCATCGACGTATAGATACCTTGAACCCGCCCGGCACTTGAACGGCACAGACTTGCCTGGTATGAGACATGCCCGTAGCTTGAATCCCATGTCGCCAACATATTTGACGACTTCTTTTACATCTCCATTTGGCGACGAACAGATTACCGTATTTATCGTAACGCGAAACTCAGCGTACTTTGTCAAGGCCACCAATTTCTTTCGCAAGGGCTCAAAAGTTTCTACAGTCACCTTGTTGGGCGTCACGCAGTCGATGCTAAGCTGGAGGTCGTTCAGGCCAGCGCAGTTTAACATGTCAATGGATTCTTCATTGATTAGATACCCGTTGGTGATCAACATTCTCCGCAGAAATCCTAAGCCTCTGCAAAAGGCTATGAGCTTGTAGATTTCCGGATGGAGCAAGGGCTCGCCGCCGGAGAACTCGATTGCCAACGTTCCCAGCGACCGTATTTTCCGCAGGCGTTCCAGCATCACCGAATATTTGACGTGTTCCGAATCGCGCTCGTACTCGTTACAGTACCCGCAGCGAAGATTGCAGCGTCGCGTCGGCACTATTTGCGCCAGGAACGGTGAATAGAGCAACCGTTTGATCATGTCGTTCCCCTGCGAAATTACTATGCAACTACGATGCCAGGTATTGATGCGGTGTTGATGCGGTCCTGATGTGTGTATCGGTGGATTGCTTCTCTGTATAAGGCGATCTTGTGTGCCGTAACTGCAACACCGTTGCCGATATTCACTCAGGGTATCTGTTTGCAGCGTGGGCGAGGTTCATGGGTGTTTTTTTCTTATGATTTCGTTTCCCGGAGGCTCTTATCCATCAAGAGTAAAGCGGTATGTTCACAGGCCAGCAAGTCAGTCAGCACGACCGACAAGAGCATTTTTTTTCTGGAGCCCCATAATACCAGGTTCAGAATTCCGCCCCATTCGACCCTGAACTTTACCAGGCAGCCGCTTCCGATCGGGAGAAATTCGTACAGATGCGTAAAGCGCGCCTGGCGAATCAGCACTTTTCGGCCCTCTTCCTTTTCCAGGACCTGATAATCTCTCGGAAGGGTGGTACCAAGCGCTTTCTCGATAATTTCGAGATGCCTCAGGTAGTGCTCCTCGTCCTCGATGTGCCGATACAAAATGTCCGGCGGAGCCAGACTTTCAAAGCTGTAAGCAAGATATCCCATGGCATTACTCCTGCGTGTCTAGAAGGTCTTAGTTGTTCTGGGATAGTATACGGTAGCGTTTGTAAAAATACGAGCGGGCCGGTCCCCGTGCTCAGTAATGAGTAAGGGTTACGGCCAGCCCGCCGCCGCCGGGTGTCACTAAAGGAGTGAATCTAATACCAATAGCCGCTGCGACTGGGTCGGCCACGGCCCTGGTCTGGCGTTCATGGAGATAGGGAATCAGCAAGCCGAGGCCGACCCCCAGAACTGCTCCGGCAAATATGTCGGTATAGAAATGTTCGCCGGCTTCGGTCCTCATGACCCCGATCGCAGCAGCCAGCGAGTAAGTTCCGATCCAGACCGGAACAACCAGGGGACTGTCGGGGTGGCGTTTCATGAAAATGTTACTATAGGCAGTCGCCATTGCGAAAGTACTGGCGGTGTGGCCTGAGGGAAACGACAAGGCCGAGTTGCCCGACAAGCGCTTGGCGTCATCGATGCCGCTATCGTACACCAGCGGGCGCGGGCGCTGGACGATGAACTTGATTATATTGGTGGCACTAAAGGTAAAGCTGAGGGTTTCTGCCAGCACCAGGCTGTCTTTGCCGTAGCCGGTCCAGCCGTCGACCGGATCGCTAACCAGTGTGTCGATAGCGCCCAGGATAAATGGCAGCGCCAGACTGGTTCCAACACCAATGTCCGAAATCAAGTTGCATATCCCAGAATGTTTGCCGATGACTTTTCTGTCGATAAAGTTAACATCGTCGGGATTACAGGCCAGACCACAGGCGGGCTCGATGAATTCATCAACAAGCAAGCGCGGTAAGACAAACAACGTGATTGTTCCAATGGTCAAAGAGAGATCCAGGGCCAGGTCTATCTCGAAAGGGCTGCGGTTGGGATCTGCGGCTCTGCTCTTGTCGTAGTCGCCCGGTTCTACAGCGACGTCTGAAGCCAATCCGGCAGCAGGCCTGGCCAGGATTGCGAAAAGAACCGTGAAAGATAGTAGGCGTTTTTGCATTTCCATTTTCATCAGTACCCATCAAGGCGGTAACTAACCCGCAGCCCAACCACCATGTTTGCCGCGGTCTCACCGGCAAAAGGCAACATAGCTGCTAATTCGATACCCAGGCCTTCCCAGATATGAAAACGGAGACCAGCAGCTGCTGTGAGCTGGTCCAATGGCGCGTCATAACCAAGCTGTGTGCCGAGATCGATTACCAGGCCAAGCCAATCCCATGGCCGGTAACTTACGCCCGCGACTAACTGAAACGCCGCGCGCGGCCCGGGGTCGCCATGACCAATTGCGAAAGAGGTGATCGCACCGAGTTGGCCATGAATTGAGAGCCGGGGCAGGGGGCGCAACTCGGCTGATAAACCGGCATCCAGCGTCAAAGGCCAGGCGTGTTCGTAGTAGCCGAAAGCGGTAGGCAGCGTAATTCTTCCGGTTGCCGCCAGGGCCAGAATTTCGTTTTTGAAGAACAAATAAGTCGCGCCCAGCGAGGTCCAGCCCATTCCCATACGCGTTTTTGTGATTGTCGCATTCTGTACGAAGCGAAAATGAAGCGCCTGGATTGAGGCGAAAATTTCGCCCTTGTCGGAGAACTTCCAGGAACCGGACAGCTCGCCTCCGCCGCTCAGGGTTCCGTAGAAGTTGCCGTCGTCGCTGAACATGTCGTCGGCCACGTCGATGCCCGCCAGGCCGCCGGTCAGCGCCAGCTCGGTCCGCGGGCAGACCCGTCTGGGTCGGCCTATGTCGCCTTCGAAGAAGGAAAGTCCCAACGGTCCGTTCGGCAGACCACCGTATGAGCAAACGTCTTCGGCCATTGAGATCGTCGGCAGAATCGCAAGCACTACAAAAATGACTGTAGCCCGCATCACTCACCTCCGCCGGGTAGCCCCGGACCAGAGAAGATGCCGTCTGCGTCTCGGTCGAGCAGGAGCGGGTTGGTGAACGCCAGCGGATAGGACTCGGGTACGACCATGTTGAAGTGGAAGCGAGGGTCGCTTTCGTCTTTTGGTTTCTCAGGATTATTCAGCGGGCCGCAGCTGCCCGGGTCGGCGCCGGGCTTGCATTCTTTGCGCTGGCTCTCTTCTACGTCTTCGAGGTCCACGCGGCCGTCGCCGTTGTTGTCGGTCGTATCCGGGACACCGTTATGATTCAGATCGCCGAAGATTGGCAGCTTGGTTCCAGCCTCGACTACAATGTAGGCATCTTTGTTGCCGGAAGGAAGCAGCTCAGTTAACGGCACAGATCCCTGGTAGCGAAGAATGCCTTGTGTTCCGAAAGGATCTTGCGGGTGAGAGATGCCGTCAATAATCGTTCTTGTGAGCTCGCCATTTATATAGATGCGGATCTCTTCCACCGGAACCCAAGCTGCGGCGGAAACCTTGATCTCCAGGTTTGCATCCGGCGCCGCTGAAAACGGTAGCGTGGAGGGCGTTTGACGATTGCCGCTGGCATCCGTGGTTGCGATCTCGACCATCGGCCCATTGGTGCCGAACATGCGACCCTCGCGTACAGCTTGGTTGAAGGTGTCGGGTGAGAAGTTCGCTACCGTAGTTGAAGTGAAGACGATGTTTCGGGGCGAGCCAATCATGTCGTCCACCAGGAAATGCGAGTCGGAGTTTGCGGTGCCCGCGTGAACTATTCCCTGGTTTAGCAGGTAGAACCAGAAAGCCCTGTCCTGTAGAAACTCGGTGTTGTCGGTACCGTTAATGACTTCCTGTACGTGGTAGGCATCGTTACGCGTCTTGACCTTGGTACAGCCCAGGGCCTGCTCCGGCCCGCAGGCCGGCACCCGGACAAACAGCCCCATGGAGGAACCGTCAGCCTGACTTGGCAACCGGCGATTCAGGTCGAAGGCCAGGACGCGCGGCCAGCCTTGATCCCGACCGGCGAAGTCTTTTTCCCAGGGATGGTTGAGCTGTATGACCGGTGTGCCGCTAAAGACTTGTTCCATGCGCTCGAATAGTTCCCCGGGCTCAGCCAACTGGGTCCAGGGCACGCCACCTCTTGGCTTTTCAGGTTTGTAGAAAATAGGCCAGAAATTCCAATGGCCGATCACCTTGGGGATCATCGATCCCGGAACATTCAGGAAAAGAATGTAGCCGGTCGATTCCGTCCCGGACATCAAGGCGAAGCGATCCGATACTTCCAACTCGTTGATGGTTTTTTGGTAGTCATGGGTCAAGTCGTGATCGGTAACAGCTATGACGTCCAGATCCGCGGCCAGCACTGAGACGATACGATCTCGTTCAGGGAACGGCGAGTCATAGCTCTTGCCGCAATGCACATGAAGGTCGGCGGACAGCGATCCGGCGGGTTTGATCTCCAGCTTCTGCAACTCGAATAAGATCCTGGCCTGCCCGCCGCCCTCGAGCGTGACCGTCTTGCGATCCAGCGTGGCGAACGGTCCGGCCGTGGCATACACGTGGTAGTTGCCCGGCGGTACTTCCAGCGTAACCGGTCCGCCGCGGTTCAGCAGAACTCGGTTGCAAGCGGGTGAGGGCCCGTAAGGGGCGCCCAGCAGCGGAGCGCACTCCTTGAATCGACCGTTGAGTTTACCGCGAACGTTATTGCGGGTGTACTCGCCGACGGGCTGGATCAAGACAAGCGCCTCGCCGGGCTCGTCGTCGATTAGAACCGTAAGCTCCAGCGTTGCCGAATGGGGGATTTGGATGTCACCGATGTCGATATCCTGAGTTGCAGTGGCCCGCTTTGAAGTAACCACGCGCCCAA
>JAFDKH010000001.1 GCA_019307065.1 Deltaproteobacteria bacterium | reverse complement strand
ACCTTAAAAGGCGTTAGCAAGCGATACGGTAAAGTGCTGGCCGTTTCAGATGTCAATCTCGAAATAGAAGATGGAGAACTGCTGGTTTTGGTCGGACCGTCGGGATGCGGTAAAAGCACTACTTTACGCATGATTGCCGGTCTTGAGGAGATTTCCGAAGGCGACCTGTCAATTGGCGGCCAGCGAGTCAACGACGTTCATCCGAAGGATCGGGACATTGCCATGGTCTTCCAGTCATATGCTCTCTATCCGCATATGAATGTCGAGGACAACATGAGCTTCGGTTTGAAGATGCGCCGGATAAAAAAAGCCGAAATCAAAAAACGTGTCGGTGAGGCGGCCGAAATATTGGGATTGACCGACTTGCTCAAGCGTAAGCCCAAAGAACTCTCAGGCGGGCAGCGCCAACGGGTTGCCATGGGTCGTGCTATCGTCAGAAAACCAAAAGTATTCCTTTTTGATGAACCACTATCCAACCTGGATGCCAGGTTGCGGGTTCAGGTGCGGGCCGAAATCGCCAAACTTCACCGGCGAATCGGCACGACCATTATCTATGTCACTCACGACCAGGTCGAGGCGATGACTCTGGCAGACAGAATCGTCGTGATGGAAGGCGGAATAGTCCAGCAAGTCGGCGCCCCGCTCGAGGTCTTCGAGCACCCCAAGAACAGGTTTGTGGCCGGGTTCATCGGCAGCCCGGCGATGAATTTTTTCCCTTGCCAGTTGACCGAAGAATCCACGCTGGCCGGAGACGGGTTCATCATTCCTGTGCCAAAGAGCTGCAAGCATGCCGTAACGGGTCGTACTGGCCGGGTCGAGTTGGGAGTCAGGCCCGTAAATCTCAAGATCGAAGATCCGATCCAGCCACAAAAACCAGATCGGTTCAGGGCTACGGTCGAAGTCAAGGAACCGATGGGCGTGGAAACATTCCTGAATCTGCGCATCGGTGATCTGGAGATTACCGTTCGAGAAGAAGCCCGAACCGAAGTTCAAGTAGGAAACCAGGTAGATGTCGTTCCGGACATGGAACAGGCGCATCTGTTTGACAAAAAAACTTCAGAGGTAATCTTCTAAAGACTGATGATTTGATGAGACGCTCGATTCTGACAATCTTGTTTTGCATGCTGGCCGCTGGGCAGGTCCTGGCCGGAGTCGAGATTGAATTGTGGCATTCATACCGGGCCCAAGAGCGTAGCGCATTAGAAAAAACAATCACCGAGTTCAATACCACTCACGCGGATATTCAGATTAAGGCGACTTTTGTACCATACGATGCCTATCTCGATAAGCTTACCGCCGCCGTACCCCGCGGACACGGCCCCGATTTTTTCATCGTCGCCCATGACCGGATAGGCGGCTGGGCCGACTCTGGGGTTATTGCTCCCCTGGATGCCTATCTCGAAGCCGGCCTGACCGATCGTTTCTTCAAAAAGACCGTAGACCCCTTGCGCTATCGGCGAAAACTCTATGGACTACCGACATCTTTCAAGAGTGCTGCTTTATTCTACAATAAACGACTGGTAGCCGTGCCGCCGGCCGACACCGATCAGATGATTGCGCAGGCGCTATCCGTCAAGGGCACCAAGAGCAGCGAAGGCCTGCCGGTTTACGGCCTGGTCTGGGAACACTCTGATTTGTATTTCCATGCCAGCTGGCTCTTCGGGTTCGGCGGAAGCCTGTTCGATTCCCGGCAGGAACTCGTCCTGGATTCTTCTCAAAATGCCGCGGCCCTGGCCTTTGTCCACAACCTGGTCACAAATTTGAAGCTGACTCCTCAGGATGTCACCTCGATCAAAGTCACTTCGTTGTTCAATACCGGCCGGGCGGCCATGGTGATTAGCGGACCCTGGTTCCGGGGCGAGATTGACCAGGCCAAGATCGATTTCGGCGTGGCTTTGTTGCCCGAGATTAGTCAAAGCGGGAAGCGGGCCCGGCCGTTTGTAGGCGCAGAGGCTTTCTTGTTGTCAGCCAAGACGAAATATCCCCAGCAGACGTTTTTGGCCATGGAATGGTTGACTCGCGATGATGCCGCCCGAGTGCGCATTTTGGAAGGCTTTCAGCCGGTCGCCAACATGCGTCTTTACTTAGAAAAGCAAATCAAAGCCGACCCGGTGATGAGCGTATTCAGAGAGCAGCTCAAGTACGCCGTTCCCATGCAAAACACACCCGAAATGCGCATGGTCTGGGTGCCGATGAATCATGCCCTGGTAAACGCGATCAATTCGCGGGCAACTCCCGAACAAGCCCTGGCCGAAGCTCAGCTTCGGGCCGGCATACAGATCAACGAGTTCAGAAAAGGCCAGGCGCTCAAAGACAAAGGTTCCGGCACCTCGGAGTTTCAAGCTGCAATGACCTGGGGGTTCGGGGGCGCGCTCCTGATAATGCTGATCTTTGTGGCGGTTTTTTTCAGGCGCTTCAAGCGCATGCTGGCTGATGCCTGGCGAGCCAAGAGCGCCTATGCCTATATCACCCCGGCCATGCTGGCGATTGCCTTGTTGGTGTTTGTGCCGTTTATTGTCGGATTGGGCCTGGCATTTTTCCGCTACTATCAAGGCGATTACTATTATGTCGGCGCAAAGAACTTCGTCGACATTTTATCTTCGCGCGAATACTCCCTCACTGATACTTTCAGCTTCTATTACAAGCTATTCATGACGATTGTCTGGACGGCCACCAATGTGATCGTGCATGTTGGCATGGGGTTGGGGCTGGCCTTGCTGCTGAAAAATCCGCTGCTCAAGTTCAAGGGCATATACCGGGTTTTGCTGATAATTCCCTGGGCCATTCCAAACTACATTACCGCTATCATCTGGCGCGGTATGTTCGACGCTGACGACGGAGTGATCAATCATCTATTAGGCACGGTCGGTTATTCATGGTGGAACTCTACCGGGTCGGCCTTCTTTGCCAACCTGGTGGCCAACTGCTGGTTGGGCTTCCCGTTCATGATGGTGGTTTGCCTGGGGGCTTTGCAGTCGGTTCCCAAAGATTTGTATGAGGCCGCCGATGTTGACGGTGCCAGCCGTTGGCAGAAGTTCAAGCTGATAACTCTGCCCTTGCTCAAGCCGGCTTTATTTCCGGCCATAATTCTGGGCACCATCTGGACATTCAACATGTTCAACATAATCTACTTAGTCAGCCGGGGTGCACCTAACGGGGGGACCGACATCTTAGTGATTGAAGCTTTCCGCTGGGCATTTGAGCGGGGTGATCGCTATGGCTATGCGGCCGCATACTCAACTCTTATATTTGCGATCTTGTTTCTCTATACGCTAATGACCAATCGCATTACCAAAGCGACCGAAGGGGCCTTCGACTGACATGGAACGCTCCACTAAATTAGGTCGCATAATGACCCATGCCTTCTTGATTGTATTTACTCTGATAGTCTTGTTTCCGGTGATCAAGGTGTTTCAGATTGCCTTACAAGATCGTCAGACCTTCGACATGCGTCTGGATGTTCTGCCCGACAAAGAACTGTTGACCCTGCAGAATTTCAGTGACGTGGTTGGGCGTTCAAAAGTCGACGGATTGGGGCCCTTACTTACGGAGCTAGAGATCGACAAACTAGCCGAATTCCTGGCCGGCCTGCCGCCGCCCAAGCCCGAAACCGACCTTGAAGAAAGTGAGTCAGAGGAAGAAGAAGACGAGGACGAAGACGAAGACGAGTGGGAAGTTCCCGAGAAAATGGCGGCTTTTATGGAGCAGAAACGCTGTTTTGCCTGTCATATGCTCGGAGAATACGGACGGGATGGATTGGGCGGAGATCTTCGACCGGTGGCTGCCCGCGGTCGGCAACAACTGGCTGCCTGGCTGTCTGATCCGACGGCCGAACAGGCGCAGCTCCTGGGCATCCGGACCCAACCGATGGGTGCCATGCAACGCCAAACGGTTTGGGTATTCGGCCACCAGTTGTTCAATAGTTTGATTGTCTCATTGGTGACAACCGTGATGGGAATCTTCTTAGCCTGCACGGCCGCCTACGCTTTCTCGCGGTTTCGTTTTCCCGGTCGACGGGCCGGCCTGTTGAGTTTTCTAGTGATCCAGATGTTCCCCGGCACAATGATGATGATTCCGCTGTATATCCTTGTAGATCGGTTGGGATTGCTGGATCAGTTGCTGGGCTTGATCTTGGTCTATTCGACGACTGCGATTCCATTCTGTGTCTGGATGCTCAAAGGCTATTTCGACACAATCCCCAAGGAGCTGGAGGAGTCGGCGATCATTGACGGCGCCAGTCGAGTGCGCATCTTCTGGACCATCATTTTACCGTTAGCCAAGCCGGCCATAGCGGTAACCGGTTTGTTTTCTTTCATGACCGCCTGGAATGAGTTCATTTTAGCGGCTACTTTCATGAATGATGAAACCGCCACAACTCTGCCGGTCATGTTGAATAGCTACGTGTCCGCCACGACTGTCGAATGGGGACACTTTGCCGCCGGAGCCATAATTGTTTCTGTGCCGGTAGTGGCTCTGTTCTTTTTGCTGCAGCGCCATTTGGTTGGCGGGCTAACCGCCGGTGGTGTAAAAGGTTAATCGAGTTTAACGAGGAGTAAATCATGAGCAATCCATACGGCCTGGAGCGACCAGACATTCTCGACCTGGCTCCCCCGCAACCGCGCAACGTCGAGGAGACCGGGTTGCCCATAGGTTTTTTGAGCGATCTGGCTCTTCGGTTCTTGTATTACGGCGGGCTGATGTCGGGTGTCGCGCTGGCCAATGAAATGGGGCTGCCCTTCTCCGGAGTGGTCGAAGATGTCATCAAATTCGTGGCCCAAGAGCGCTTAGTCGACATGAAAGGCGGCAAGGGCTTCGGGCGAGCCTCCTTTGACTACGTTCTTACCGAGCGCGGCCGCGAGGTCGCCCGGGAAGCTGTCCGACGGACTTCCTATACCGGCAAGGCGCCGATTCCATTAGAACAGTATTCATCGTTGATCCGGTTACAGATGCAAGATGTCCCTTTTGTTGGAATCGAAGCCGTCAAAGAAGCCTTCAAAACCCTGGTTTTGCCGAGCGGGTTCTACGAACAACTCGGACCGGCGATAAACTCGAGCCGTTCACTTTTCCTGTACGGTCCTCCGGGCAATGGCAAAACGACTGTCGCAGAAATCGTTGCAGATATTCTGGGGGGCGAGGTTTTCATTCCCCACGCAATCGAAGTTGACGGACAGGTGATCAAGGTGTTCGATCCCCTGGCCCACCGGGTCATCGACCTGGATCGGGAGCCGGCCCGGCCACCCCCAATCCGGGGTAAAAATGTAGCGGCCCCATTGGTGAAGAAAACCGGCCCGGAATTCGATCGGCGCTGGTTGTTGTCTCGCAGACCATCGGTGGTGGTGGGTGGCGAACTGACCCTGGAAACCCTCGACTTGATCTATAACCAGAACACGCAGTTCTACGAGGCACCCTTCCAGGTAAAGGCCAACGGGGGCATGTTGTTGATCGACGACTTTGGGCGTCAGCGGGTTCACCCGACTGATCTGCTCAATCGCTGGATTGTGCCTCTCGAAAAGAGAGTTGATTACATGACCTTGCACACCGGCAAGAAATTCGAAATTCCGTTCGACCAGTTGATTATTTTCGCAACCAACTTAGACCCCAAGGAACTAGTCGACGAAGCCTTCTTGCGCCGGATCAAATACAAGATAGAGGTGGGCAACCCTAGCGAACAGGAATACCGTCGAATATTCAGAGATGTTTGTGCTGCCAGGGGAATTCGCTATCAGGACGAAGTGGTCAGCTACATCATTGATAACTATTATCATCAATATGACATGGAGTTACGCTCTTGTCACCCGCGCGACATTATCAATCTGATCCTCGATGTTGCCCATTTCAAGCGCAAGAAACCGGCCCTCGAGAAAAGCCTTGTTGATCAAGCCTGCAGTTCCTTTTTTGTAGCGATATAGTCCATAAATTACAAAATCTTATGTGTGCCGAGCCGGGCTCTTTTTGACAAGATCCGCCTGGTGTGGTAGTAAGCGCACACCCCTTGTCAGGGGACCGGGCCATCTTGGGTGAATTGGATTTTTGGTAATAATTCTCGGAACAGGCAGCCTATATAATGCGTACAGTCTATTTCGACATAGACGATCAAACCAAAGAACTGAAAGACATTATTGCCAAAAACAAGCAAGAAGCGAGTCGGTTTCATGAGAAATTCGAAGTATCCTGGATTTATCACGAAAACGCCCTGGAGGGAGTCGTCCTAGATGTTTTTGACCTCAAGGCGGCCCTGGATCACGCCTCGCTGGAAGATGGCATTCTCATTCCGGTCTACCAACGAATTCGCAATCATAAAAACGCAATCGAAAAGGTGAGAAAAAGCGCAGACACTTCTACGCGAATGCCGACATTGACCTACATTAAAGACTTGCACCAGGTAATCTCTTACGGTCTCAGTAATCGACAGGGCGGAGTCTATCGCAAAGATATTCCAATTCATCGCACTTACTACCACGAGATCCTGCCGCCCGGTCGCATCTCCTATCAGATGAACAAGCTCATCAAGGAAATGAAGACCAAGGGGTTCAGACAATTTCATCCGTTTAGGCAGGCCGCCGAAATTCATTTTCGTCTGATGCACATTTACCCGTTCGATAGCGAAACTGGCAAGGTGGCCCGGTTGGCGATGAACTATTTTATCCTACAGGCAGGTTACTTGCCGGTAATAATCCCGTCGATGGAGCGGCAGCATTACTATGATGCCCTGCGAGTTGGACCCCAGGTTCTACATGATCTGATTGTCAACTGCATGGAGCACACAATCGCCCTTTCGTTGCGTTTATTCGAAGAGGGCGGCTACGATATTATTTAAACACGTTATCAAGGTCCGCCGGATATCTGCTTAATAGCCTGCTGAAAAAGCCGCAGAGTCGCCGGATCAATGGCCCCGTCCAGTTTGACATTGTGAAACCCCTTCAGATTCTTTAGTTGCCCGAGTAGCTTGTTCAGGCTGGGTAGTTTCAGCTTGGCAAGATCCTGATCGGCGTGGCGTTCATGGATCCATCTTTTATACAAGGCTTTAACCTTCCGGCCTTTTTTTGAGCCCTGCACAAAGGCTTTGAGCAAGTCAGCCGGGTCTGCCTGACGGAAGGCGTTATTGCGGATGTAGTTTTTCAGGCAGCGGAAGAACGTCTTCTTGCCGATCGCCGTTCTTAAAAAGTGAAAAAACAAAGCGCCTTTGCCATACACCAGGGCGGCGTACTCCAGTTGGTTGGAGAAATCTTTTACCGCTCGATCGACTCGGCCGTCGCGTCCGCCGAAAGCACGATGCAGCTGATAGGGCATGGCTAACTGCATTTGGAGCTGGTTGATCGCAGCCTGACTGCCGTGTCTCTTCTCGAAATATAGGACCGCGGCGTAGTTGGCCAGGGCTTCGTCCAGAAAAGGGTGGCGGTTGGAGTCCGATCCGACCAGTACATGAAACCATTGATGGGCAACTTCGTGAGCCAGGACAAACTCGACAGTGGCAGTACTCTCCATGAGCTTGCCAATTAAGGCACCCATCGGGCCGCCTGTCTGGGGATTGGTCAAGGCTACCGCGACTGTGACCAGCCCCGGATACTCCATGCCCCCCGCACCGCCAATCAGGGGTGCATCGGCTACATCGAGCTCGGAGTATGGAAAGTGTCCGAAAAGTTTCATAAAAGTCTGGACAGCCCCGGCAGCATAGCCCAACAATTTATCGGCTTCGTTCTTGCGTTCTTGGAGAACAAAGACCCGTACATTGATTCCGTTGACCTTCTTTTGCTTGGTCACGTAGCGCGTGGATAGTTGCAGAGCAAAGTGCCTCAAGGCTGCGCCCATCAGGTAGACTTCTTTTTTATCCTGAGGTCCGGTCCCCAGAGCTTGTTCGCCGACTTGAGTGCCGGATGAGGCCACCAGCATGGTTTTGGGTACCCGCAATTTGACTAAATAATTGGCTACATCGAAATGAGCCACATCTCCCATTCCGGCCGGCAGTTCAGTGTCCCAATCCTGGCCCATGCGAACCGGCAGGATTGGATAGAAGAAACCAAGGTTGAAAATGCCTTCATGCCGGGCATAGATGCCGTACCCCTCGCGGCCTTGTTTGCCCATCAGTTCGGCCATTATGTTGGTAAAACCGGCCGACTCGGGGTTGGTTTGCATGCGCGGAATGACTGCATTGATTTGCAGACCAATCAGAACCCTTTGGCCGGGTAATAGCGGTTGGGCAAGCGTTATTCGCCAGGCCGACGGATTGATTTCTTGAGCGTGTCCCGGCTGCCCATTAATCGTAATCTTGCCGAATTCGAGGTTGCGCTCCTTGCCCGAAGACACGTTGAGGACATTGGGATAGGTGCGAAACACCAGATCGTTCAAGGCACTCGAAGTCGTGTTCTTGAAGTTGACATCTTGTTTAATCTTCAGCGTGCCCAGCACGGCGTTGAGTTCCATGTCAAGCTGATACAAAGGTAAGTCGGACAGAGATTTGATACCCAGTTTACGAGCCGTGTTCTTCTGGTAGGGTCGCGAAAAGCCTTTTACAAATGGAGCGGCATCGTAGGCTTTCGGACCGGGCGGGGTTGGGCTGGTTTCGGCCGAGGCCGGCAATGCCCAGGCCAGGGTTAATCCTAAAAGGCAGTTAAGCAGTTTTTTCAAGATATTGCTCCTGGAGCTGAATTTTATCGCAGTTTCAACTGGTCGACCATGCTCTTGAGAGCCTTCTTCTCCTGGTCGTATTTGTTTCTGAGTTCGGCTACCTCGCTGCGCAGTCTCTCTATCAGCTCTTCCTCTCTTGCCAGAGACGAGACATATTTCTGTCTCAACTTGGCCTCTTCGCTTGTGTTGCCGAGTGATTTGAGGTTTTCACGCAATCGTTTCTGCCCTTTTTCGATTTTTGCTTCATGCTGTTCTTTTTTTCTTATAATTTCTTCGATCTTTGTCAGCTCCTCGGCCTTGTTGGCGATCTTTTCGAGTTCGTCCTTGACCGCCTCGGAAATCAGTTTCTCAGAAACCATCTGCCGGATGGCAGTCAGGACGATACCCCGGATTTCGATGCTTTCGTACTGTTCACTGACTTCGGTCACCACGAAAGTAGTCGGCTTGTTGGCGGCCAGTTCGATCTTGAAGCGCCAAAAGTTGTCGGTTATTTCAACCGGGTCCGGGGTTTCCTCGCGGACATCGTAGCTGAAGCGGTGATCCAGATAACAGCCGACCAGGCGATCGAGACGCGAGGCGAACTCGTATTTTGTCTTCATCAACTGGCGATAGTGTTTGTAAATGTGATTGCCCGATTTGGTTATGCGGGTGAAGTTTTCCCGATGGTAGGTTACATCGTGTTTGACGGTTACTCCGAGTTCGACCGAGTAGGGCGTGATCCTTTCTTCGTCCTGGCGCATGGTGTCCAGCATTGCCTCGCCGACGTAACCGTTGCCTTCGAATACGGTGACCGGTCCGCCTTCCAGGGTCAGGCCCGAGCTGTTCTTGATCCTGAAAGCAGTCATCGGGTTCTTGTCGCGGATTTCGGGGTTATAAAGCGCAACCCGTTCCATGTCTACTTCGGCCTGCAGGATCGGCACCAGGGCCGAGCGCGAGCGGGCAATGTCGACCGGCTGAGTGATTTCGTAGGCAAACAGATCGCCGACCTCTTGAGTGCGAGTATGGACTTCGACCGAAGAACTGACTGCCCCGCCCATTGGCTCGGGCGGAGCCGCCATGCGAGCGCTTTTCTTGGCCATTCGTGAACGTGACGGGGCGGCCGGGGCAAATTCATCGCAGGCCTCCTCATCATAGTCATCGAGCTCTTCGCCGGCCATGTCCATCAGCATGCCGGATTCCACGATTGGCGGAGCGACCGCGGCTTCTTCTTGGACTTCAACGATCGGACGCTGGCGATAGCGCGGAGTATACAAATCATGAATGAAAGAAATCGGCAGACCGGCCACCAGGCTCAGGGAAACTCCTTGCCAATCATCCTCGGTCGTATTGTCGACCAGGGCCCAGCCTTGCAGCAGCGGTTCTTCATCACTGGTGGCCGGCAGGACGATTCGGTAGGAGGTTTTCCAGACGGGAGCCTCGACTACATAGGCCAGTGATACTTCTCTTTTTCCGGTGCCTTTGGCCTGGATAGAAAGACGTTTGCGATCCTTGCGCAGACCCGAGATCAGGATATCCAGCAAGGTCTGCAGGTCGCGTTGAATGCTTTCGTCCAGGAAGCGCAGCTCTTCGACTTCGAGCAAAGGCACCCGCACCAGGCGCCCCCCTTCGGCCAGTATGGCCAGGTGAGCATCTTTAATAACAGCGTCGTTTTGAGTGCGGCTGACTTCCTCAATTCCGACTATGGCGCCGATCAATTCGGAGCTGCCGCGCGGGACCGAAACCCGGGCACCCTTGAGTCGATCTAGAAAGGCCGAGATAGCGCCTTTTTCCGGAATGCTCATGGTCAGTTCCGCCAGGCGCCGTTCGAGTGGCTCTTCGGAATCGTAGCTCAGGGCGGCAAAAGTACCCCCGTTGAAATCTAATACGGTCAGGCTCTTGAGCACATCGTTCATCTGATTGGCTTTAAAACTGAGTTCGATCAGCTGATCGTCTTCGACCGAGCCCAGACGCTGAAAATAGCCGACTCCGTGTTTGAAAAGTACGACTCGCTTGATTGGCAGCATGCTTGACTCCTTGAATTGTGGAGTCTATCAGCCTAACGAAATCTTGTCGTCCGAGTCAAACCTCGGCGTTGACGCTGGCTAGGCACAGTGATATTTCTGTGCCCAATCGACTTACGAAAGGGGCAAGCCATGCAAGAGAAACTCTGGCACCAACACAACTGGCCCGAAGGCGTAGCACACGAGATCTCGGATTTCGAAAAGCCGGTCACGACATTTATCGACGAGGCGGCTCGGAAGTGGCCCCAAAACACATACACCATATTCCAGGGAGCGACTCGCAGCTTCGCCCAGGTCAAAGAAACCGCCGATCGAATTGCCAACTTCTTGATCTCACGCGGGATCAAGAAGGGCGATCGGGTAGCCATATTCTTGCCCAACCTGCCGCACTACCCGGCCATCTTCTTCGGTATCCTTAAGGCTGGTGCGGTTTGCGTCACCTGCAACCCCCTTTATAAAGCCATGGAATTGAACTATCAGCTCAAAGACGCCGGGGCTAAGGCGGTCTTCGTCATGGATCATCCCCAGTTCTATCCCATGGCCCAAAAGGCAGCTGAGGGAACCGACATAGAAACCGTCGTCGTCTGCTCAGTGAAATCATATCTGCCCGGGCTCAAGGCTTTTCTAGGCGGCTTGTTGGGCAAAATACCCGCGGCCGACAAGCACGATCCGGGACATTTCTTTTTTGATGAAATAGTGGTTTCGGCAAAATCCGAGCCCCCGGCAGTTGAGATCAATCCGCTCGAGGATTTGGCCCTGGTTATTTACACCGGCGGAACGACCGGCGTGCCCAAGGGCGCCGCCTTAACTCACTCGAACTTCGTCTTCGATGTCAAGGTAGTCCAGGAGTGGGTCCGCTATCCGCACGAAGAGGGTGGTTCCCCGGAAACGGTGCGCCTGGGCGGCTTCCATACCTATCTGGGCGTTTTACCCTGGTATCACAGTTTCGGCATGACCCTGTGCATGTTGTGGTCCTGTCATACCGGCAGCCGCTTGATCTGCATACCGGATCCGCGGGCCGGCAAGCCACCGTTTACCGATACCCTCAAGGCGGTTCAAAAATACCAGGCCACGGTGGTGGCTGGGGTGCCGACCATATATGTGGCTTTCACAAACCACCCCCTGCTCAACCAATTCGATCTGACCTCAATGCAGGCTTGTGGTTCCGGGGGCGCCCCGTTGCCGGTCGAGATGGCCAGGCAATTCGAGGCGGCCACCGGGGCCGTCTTGTTCGAAGGTTACGGCTTGAGTGAAACCTCCCCGGTGATCAGCCTGAATCCGACCAATGTCGAACAACGCAAATTCGGCTCGGTTGGATTTCCAATGCCCAATACCGATATCAAGATTCTAGATTCAGATACCGGCCAGACCGAGTTGTCCCAGGGAGAGGATGGAGAAATAGCTGTCTCGGGCCCCCAGGTAATGAAGGAGTATTGGCAAAGGCCGGAAGAAACCGCCGAAGTTTTTCGTCAAGTCGCCGGCCAACGCTTCTTTTTAACCGGTGACATCGGGCATTTTGACGAACAAGGCTATCTGATCATTACCGACCGCAAAAAAGATCTCATCTTAGTTGGTGGATTCAACGTCTACCCGCGGGATGTCGAGGAGATTCTCTACAACCATCCCAAGGTTGAAATGGCTGCGGTCGTCGGCGTGCCACACGAAAAAAGCGGTGAAGTAGTCAAAGCCTTTATTCAGATCAAGGCCGGCGAGCAAGTCAGCCAGCAAGAGATATTCGACTTCTGCAAAGAAAACATGGTTGGCTACAAGCGGCCCAAGTTAGTTGAATTCAGAGATTCGTTGCCCCAATCGGCGATTGGCAAAGTCCTGCGGCGCGAGCTGCGTGACGAAGAAAGAGCCAAACAAGATAAATAACCAGCCGGACAGTTCTTCAAACACCAGCAAAAACAACAAATTGAGACTGCAGACGGCCTGTCTGGGCGGACAGGTTCCCAAACCCGGCCGCTGAGATGTTATACCAATATAAGACGCGAGGCATGTTATCGCTTACGTCCGCGGAGGTGAGGCCGTGTTTGTCCAAAAAAAGAGTTCAATTATATTAGCAATTGTTACCCTGCTCGTGGTCGGTCCAAGCCTGGCAGACGATCAAACTCAAAGGCCCAACGCTTACGCCTTGATCATTGGCTCGAATCGGGGCGGTCCCGGGCAAGAAGATTTGCGGTATGCCCAACAAGATGCCCGCCGAATCCGGGATGTTTTGACCCAACTCGGTGGTTATTCAGTCGAGAACACGACAATGATACTCGACCCCGGGCAACAGCAACTACTCGACGCAATCGCCGAGGTCAAGAGCCGGCTGGCCGTTCACGAAGGTTCAGACGAGTCTTCAGTGTTCTTGCTTTATTATTCAGGGCACGCCCGAGCCAACGCATTAAATATGGGAGTCGAAGAGCTAGAGCTGACCAGGCTGCGCAGCCTGCTGGAATCGATGCCGGCGACTTTGACGATCGCAATCCTGGATGCTTGCCAGACCGGGGCCATCTCGAGGATCAAGGGAGTCGAGCCGGCCGCAGACTTCTCTTTCAACTCGGTCAATCATCTCAATACCGCCGGAGTGGTGGTGATGGCTTCCTCGGCGGCTTCAGAATTGAGCCAGGAAGCCGAATCGCTGAAATCTTCTTTCTTCACTCATCATCTGGTAGTTGGCCTGCGCGGGGCGGCTGATTTAGATTCGGACGGGCGGGTGACGTTAAGTGAGGCCTATAACTACGCCTACAATCGTACATTGATTTCGACTGCCAGCACGGCAATCGGCAAACAACACGTTACTCTCGAAACCGAACTCAAGGGCAAGGGTGACATGGTCCTGACTTTTCCGGCCCGGGCATCTTCAGTCCTGAGACTGCCTGTGCAGTTGGCCGGGGATGTATTGGTCCACGGCCGGGAAAGTCAAAGCGTAGTTGCCGAAATGACCAAGGTCGCGGGCCAGGCGATTCGGCTGGCTATTCCCGAGGGTCAATACCGTGTCTTTGTTCGTAGCGAAGAGGATGTCTTTAAGTGTGATCTGGATCTGGGCCAGGATCAGACAGCCGAATTGGTACTGGAAGAATGCAGTCTGGCCGAGCCCGGCGAAATAGGGATAAAGGGTCCCCCGGAAGCCTTCCGTGAAACCTGGGGTCTCGAGCTTTCTTTTGGTGTCCGGCGCGGCATATCCGACAACTACTCCACGCGCCTGAGAGACTTTGGCTTCAACGAACAGCTGTTTCGCTTCAATGAGACTTTTTCGTTCTCATTGGCCGGTATGTATAGCTTCAGTCGCTACCTGTCGTTGATAATAGGTTTTTCCAGCATGGGCGGTGGGGCCTATGAAAAAGAAGTCTATGATCTCGAAGACAACCAGCGTTTTCAGACTTTCGAATGGTCGGCCTACGATGTCGGTTTTTATGTGCGCGGGACTCTGCCGTTGATTGACGGAATCCTCAACCCCTACATGCAGGCCGGCGGTGGGCTTTCGTTTGGAACGTCGGTCTTCAAAGATCCTGTTCAGGCCTCTGAGGTTGTCGACGATCAAGTACATTGGGGTTACCACATTGAAGTTGGGGCCGGTCTGAATGTCATGATCTTGGATAATTTTGGCGTGTTCGGCCAGCTGAACTACACGCATGCACCGGTGATCGGAAATAATCTGGGCGATATCCATGACAGTGGCGGGCTGAGCGGAATGATCGGTATTCGGGGTGCCCTGTAGCCGGTTGGTTTTGGAGGATAAGAAAATGAGTCGCTTTTTGCTAATTTGTAGCTGCCTGCTTTCTTTGACGGTCTTTCCTGGTTGGACCTGCGGGCCTCCGATTGATCTGGACCCGGGATTCGATCTGTGGTGTGGAAACGACTTGTGTGCCTGGACTGTCGAAAGCGGTGATGTCGCCCGAGTAGCTACCTGGCACCGGGCCGACTATGGAGTTGAACTGGTTGGCGATCCAGTAGTCATTTATCAAACCTCCGAGATAACGTCTGCTGAAGCTGATTGTTTCGAATTCGAGTTGCAGGCCGACAGCGACCCCGGAGTTGCTCTCAGCATTAGTATGGATTTTCTCGACGACGGCAGCACTGAGTATAGCCACCCGTTGCCCAGTGAAAACTACAAGCCCGTTCGATATTGCATGTTGACTCCGAGCTGGTACGTAAAAGTCCGCTTCACTATCGTAAAAGAAGGTTTTGGGCGGGCCGTGCTTGCCCAAATTAAAATATCGAAATGTGATGAGTGTGGCGGTGCGCGGCTCGAATTGAACGATCGGCCCATGGGAGCCACTTGTGAATTTGACAATCAGTGTGCCCAGGCTCGCTGTATATCGGTCCTGCAGTGGCGTCCGGATATGGACGGATCTCAAGTGCGCGCCTGTAGCGGCTGCAGAAACGACATTGATTGTTCGGGCCTGGAAGTGTGTGGCCTCGAAGCCGGACTTGCCGGCTGGCTATATCAGGATTGCGGCCCAGCCGGCCGGCACTTGCTCGGCGATAGATGTATCAGCGCGGATGAATGTGCCGGCGGGTTCTGTTGTCAGGGCATCTGCTCGCAATGTTGTGACGGACAAGGCTGCCCAAACCAGACAGACTGTAAAATCCGTGACTGGCGCACATTGGGAGAGGATTACGAGTTCCAGATTTTGCCCCATCAGTGTTCCCCGGGCGAAGGCGCTATGGAATCTTCGGTGGTCTGCCTGAAAGACGATGATTGCATTAGCGCTGACTGCCAAGGTGTCGGCCAACTCAAGCAGTGTTTTTTAGACGGCAGACGCTGTCAGCTCGACGAGGAATGTCCCTTGTGGAATGCCTGTCTTCCGATCGGCGAGACCGGGGGCCAGTGCCAATAAACTAGTGGCCAATATATAAATGGATGCGTACCAAAGATACGGCCCGGCGCTTTTACGTAAATGTCAGCGGATGCTCCAGAACCGCCAGGATGCAGAGGATATCGTGCAGGGGCTCTTTGTGGACATGCTCAAAAAAGGCCAAACTTCACTCGATCTGCCCTACCTGTATCGTGCGGTTACCAATCGCTGCATAAACCATTTGCGTTATGGAGAAAATCGAAGACGCCTTCTACGGGAACACGATATTGCCTTGAGGGGCCCGGTCAGGATCCGCTGCGACGAGCAGGCGATCGGGGTGGATTTGTTGGTCAAGCTGTCTGAGGGCCTCGACAAGAAAAGCATCGAGATCTTAATCTATCGTTTTTTTGACGAAATGACGCAGGACGAAATCGCCAAGCTTATCGGGACCAGTCGAAAAACAGTTGGTAAACGTTTGGAAAAAATCAAGGCCAGGGTCAAAGAGTTGTCTCAAAACGGCCTGAGAGGTGAGTCATGAACGGTGAGTGCAAGAGTCAAGCACTTAGCTGGCTCAGGCTGGAAATGTATCACTTGCAGGAGCTGTCCGGCGCTGAAGCGGGCCGGGTTGAAAATCATCTCGAGGATTGTGAGGTATGTCGATCCTGTCTGGAGCAAATCAAGCAAGCCGGGGCCGAACTGAAACCCTTGCCTCGCATCCAGCTCGAACCCCAACGCCCGGGCTGGTTCAGTCTGGCCTGGATTACCGCGACGGCTTCTTTGGCGGCTGCGGCTATATTGTTGATTGTCTTAAAGTTCGGCTGGCCGGACCAGCTGGCCGGTAAGCTACCGCCTCAAAAGATTGCCTACAAGGGCGGCGAGTTGACTATTTCGCTGGTACGCGATCGGATGGGAGTGATCAAGCACGAGCCTGAGGCCTTCATGACAGGCGATCGTTTCAAAGTATTGGTTACCTGCCCGCCAGGCGAAGAATTGTATTGGGATCTGGTCGTGCTCCAGGGTGACGAGATCTTTTTCCCGCTAAATCCCGGCGCTGTTTTGAGTTGCGGGAATCGAGTGGGACTGCCCGGCGCTTTTAAGTTGTCCGGCCAGGCTGAGGCGATCATTTGTCTGGTAACTTCGCCACAAGTGCCGGACCGTACAAGCATTTCTCGAGACTGGCTCGAATCTGTTCCGGCCGATACTGTCTGTCGCCAACTGAGATCACTGCCGGATAGATAGTTTATAAATAGAGAATAAGACCCCCTCCTGTTATTTTTCGGCACAAAATGCTAAACTCAACATGCAGCAACGGGTCAGTTTGATCTTCGAGTTTCTCAGAGGCCACGTGAGGGACGAAAATGAAAAGACTACCGCTAGGACTGCCCCTTTTTCTTGTCGTATTCGCCGGACTCGCAATTGCTCAAAGCCCCGAACCCGAACAGATCGATTCAGCGAAGACTGCATCGCCGATCAAGATAACTATCGGCACATTCAGTACCGAAGGTCTCAAGCCCGAAGTTGCCGACGCAACTCTGACAGCCATCATCGACAAACTTACGACCATGCGGGCAATCGTGACACCCGATCCACGCGAAGAAGCGGTTATCGACGGGGGTTGTTTTAGTGAACCCGCCTGTTTGCGTAGCCTGTGCAAAAAGTTGGGCGTAGTCGGCGTGCTCGAGATCAAGGTGAATCGACTCGGGCCTCAGGTAAGAATCGCAGCCAAGTTATATAGTGCAGAATCCGGTCAAGTGGTCAGCGAAAAGACAGCGACTGCGTCAGCCGCCGAGTTTTCCGAGTCGTCTGTTTTGGTCGATGTATTAACGGCGGTCATGAAACCCCTTGGGCTTACACAACCTGAACCAGATAGCCAGGAGTTGGCAGTTGCGACCAGCGAAGGTTTACCACCGGCCCCAGTGGCAAATAAAACGTTGGTTGAGAGCGGCAAGAAGCCCTTTGAACAAGAAGTCAAATCCCGGCCGGTCGTGATTCTCGACAGCGGCCCGGGCCCAGAACCGGCCGCCGCTAGTTCATTGAGGACCTGGGGTTGGGTATCGCTTGGGGTTGCTGGAGCGCTGCTGGTCTCCGGGGCTGCGACCGGTGGACTGAGCCTGTCGCTGGATCGTGATCTCGAAAACGAATGTGGCGGCAGAACCTGCCCTCCTGGGCATGAAAGTGAGATCAATCGAATAGACAACCTGGCCATGGCGACAAACGTATTGTTAGGAGTTGGGGCTGCGGCTACTCTGGCAGGAATTCTTATTCTGGCGATTTGCGATGATGATCCCTTTTCAGGAGATGGCATCGAGCTTCGCCCGTCAGTCGGGTCGGGCTTTGCCGGGGCGGAAGTTTTCGGGAGGTTTTGAGATGGCGAAAAAATATCGAAGACTTGGCCTATTGCCACTCCTGCTGGTTGGCTGCCTGTCGATTTACATGGTTCCCGGCTGCAATTTTTTGGCCGGTGGGTTTTCGACCGACGAAGCGCCGGATGACTGCGACCTGGACGACAGCCAGCCGGGTTGTGAGATTCCCGATGCCGGCCAGCCGTTGGTTGTGGCGTGTACACCTGAAAATGCAACCTCCGATTATTCTCCAATTGTCGGGCCCGCGGCTATTTGCGATAAAGCGCCTTGTGAGTTCAGTGACCTTTGTTATGGTCAAGATCGCAACTACCCGGGGCGGAGTACCGAAAACGGCACAACTCTGTCATTCGATAATTGCTGGGTCGAGAGGCCGAATTTATCAAGCGGCAAATTGGTTTGCCGTGATAGAGCCGGCAGCCAGGTTGAGCTTTTTGGAAATGGCGTTTTGTCGGTGCCCTGGGAGCACGATCCGGCCATAACCTGGTCTGTGCTGCATCGTTCTACCGGGCAGGATGTAATGATTGCGGCCAAGGCCGGATGTGGCAAAAGAGTTTGCGAGATGTTTTCAGGCTTTGAACTCGACGGAGACCACCGTTATTTCATCGGGCGAGTCGACCAGGACCTGGTAGCCTGGTACCGGCGTTGCATGGTCAGAAGCATGAATTTAACAGACCGGGACGAACTGGTCTGCCAGGCCAATTCGGGCAGGACGGTAATTATCCGTACAAACGACCTCGATGACGCTGGAGATTTTTTTAACGGAAGCTGGACAATTTACGCTGAGCCGATCGATAACGGTACGAATCATGTATATCAAGCGCCGACGCCGGGCTGCGGTACATCGCCGTGTAATCTCTGGGATGGGTTCGAACTGGAAAGAAAATACCGTTATATGGTGCTTCAATCCAATGACTCGATGGCGAGATGGTTCGATACTTGTGATCTTGAAGAACTGCCCGACTCCAACACGCGCCTGAACTGTTCCGATGGCGCGTCGCATTTCATCGTACTCCAGACCAATGGCGCCGAAATTTCCGATCTGAACATGTCGGCCGACATGAACTGGACCTTGTTGCGTTGGGATCTGGGGATATTTGAGAACTGAGGCTGCCCTAGCGACCGGCCTTCGGACGTGGCCGGTCGGTCGGGGTTGGTTCTTCGGTTGGCGGGTTCAATTCGACCAAAAACAATCTGATTTCCTCTTCGCGCCCGTGCAGGTTGGCGCTCGAATGCAGTGAGGTCGGGTGAAGTTCGGGGTTGAGCGTTTTTTTTGCAATCTCGGATATCAAGATCTGGTTGTTAGCTGCCAGGGCTGCTATCTGGGCCGCAATTCTGATCGATTGACCGGCAGCTTGACTGTCTTTGAATACAGATTTTCCACAATGCAGGCCCAGGCGAATGCTGATTTTTTTATCCTGGTCGCCCGCTAAGCTGTTGAAGTCTTGTAGCGCGCGATGAATACCAATGGCTGCCCCGACACCTTCTGCCGGCGTGTCGAAACAGCTGACAACTACTTCACCCATGGCCTTGAGTACCTTGCCGTTGTAGCGTTCAACAACCGGAAAAACCAGTTTGTTGTGAGCTTGTATTCTTTCGGTCCCCGCGACGCTCCCGAATTCGTCAAAAAATGCGGATATGCCGACGATTTCGGAAAAGAGAATCGTAGTGTCCGACATGCGCGACATCAGCACTTTGGATGAATCGGGATCGTCCATAATCGCCTGGACACTCTTGTCGATATCTCCATGCCAAGGTCCCTGGTTGGTTACACAATCTTCCCAGGGCAAAGAAGCAGCGGCTTCCCCCAGGTTGACCCCAGACAGGGCCTGGACGAACTGGGCCGAATTTTTAAAGCGGTCTTTAGGGTCGCTAGCCATGGCTTTGGTAATCACGTTTTCTAAAGAGGGCGTGATATCAGAATTGATCTGGCCGGGGGCGACGGGTTGGCCGGCCTTGATTGCCTGGAGCGTTTCGGCCAGGTTGGCCCCCTTGAAGGGCGGGCGCCCGGTGGCGCACTCGTAAAGCGTTGCGCCCAAAGAGTAGATGTCGCTTAGTAATGTTGCCGTCTCGTCGCGGCTGACTTCGGGCGACATATACAAAACGGTTTCGATCTCTTTGCTTGCAGCAGTAATGTCTGCGCGGCTCAAACTCCCCGAGAGACCGAAATCAAGCACCGAGATTTTGACCTGGCCGCGTAAAATGATATTGGACGGTTTCAAATCGCGGTGGACGAAACCGCTCTCATGAGCGGCGCCTACAGCCACGCAGGTGTTTTGCATAAGCTTTGTTGCCTGCCCAAGCGGCAATGCGCCGGAAAGCCGGATAACTCTTTTCAGGGTCGGGCCCTCGATATATTCCATCGATAGAAAGACAAAACCCTTGTCTTGGACAACATCGAACAAGCGACAGACCCCGGGATGGGCCACCTGCTTAATCTGCAGGACCCGTTCGCGGAACTGATCGAACTGGTCAGCTGCCTTGGCGGCAATCAGCGGGCTGAGAAGTTTGAGGGCAACCAGGTTGCCGGCCTGGTTGTCCATGGCCAGGTAGACGATTCCGGTCGCACTCGCGCCGATCTTCTGCTTAATTTCGAAATGACCGAGCCGGTCACCGGGATTGAGTAAAGAACCCAATATTCAACCAACCTTTCGGGCCTCTGAAGGTAGTCACATTTTATGGATTCTACTCTCGACAGGCAAGTTAGTTCTTGGGATTCTCACTTACCGCCCGAATGCTGGACGACCAGGATCAGCTTCGGCTTCTCGGATATGCCCACTTTCTTCAGCGCGGCTCGCACTTGTTCGATCTCTGAGGCGCTCAGGACCGGTATGGAAATCGATTCACTGCCCTTGCGATGCAAGGGTAGGCTTCCCAGACGCTTGCCCACGAAATGTCGCATTGGGCGCTTGTCGTTGTTCCAGGTCATCGAGGGTGTCGTGTATACTTTAAGGTCGTGAGGCCGCAGCCGTTTTTCATCGGGAAGCTTGGCGCCCGGAGACAGCTCGACCCCGAGGACGACTACCACATCGGTGGTGATGACCGCCTTTGCCGTTGTAGCATTGACCAGCAGTACGCTTGCCAACAATAAACCGAATATCGTCCGCTTCATTCTGATTACCTCCCGCCTTTGGTGATCCTACTATCCAATTGCCAACATATTCTCAAGCCCTGCCACTGCTTCAAACAGCCATCTTCTACCGACTTTTCTGGCTTTGAGGTATGCCCGCTTTTTCAGATCGTTCAGATCGGATCTTGCTGTCTGATGAGTAACGCCATGGCTCTGAGCATGAGAATAGAATGTATATTGCTGGTGCGGGTGCCGCAGGGCATGGCTGATGATGGCTCGCTGGCGATGGTTTAACTCTGATAAGCCTTTGAGCTCCCTCTCCAGTTGACTCAATCGCTTCGTTTTTTGGTTTATGTATCCGTGGAGCTCTCCAATTGCTTTTTGTATGACGTCTAAGTGATAGAGAATGAAATATGTGAGATCGTTGTCATCTGTTTCTGTCAGTAGAAACGCCCTTGAGTATTTGGTGTGAGCCTTGAGGATAATGTTGGAAATCGAGATAAACTCGAATAGCCAATATTTCTTGCGCGCCATTAGCCAGTAGAATAACGCCCGGGCCGTTCTTCCATTGCCATCTACAAAAGGATGGTCGTAGGCAAGCCAGAAATGCAAGATTATTGCTCTGATCACAGGATGAACAAACTCCTGGTCCCCTTCTTCGTTTGCAAATGCACAGAGAATATCCATACGACTCTCGAGCTGCTTGGCTTCAGGCGGCTGGTGGTATACTTCGTCGGTCAAATTGTGGCCGACCACTATCTTCTCGTCATCCCTTCTGAAACGTCCGACAGCCGACGAAATATCGAGTGTATTCTCGGTAATCACCCTGTGGATCTCTAAAATCAGCTCTTTTGATAGAGGCTCATTCTTGAGGTTGCCAATTCGCTTCATGGTCAGGTAGTTGTTTAGGATCATCTGTTCGCTTCTGTCTTGCGGCTTGCGTTTCGTTCGGATCATCTCCTTGGCGATTTGCCTGGTGGTTGTGGCGCCCTCCAATTGACTGGACGTGATCGCCTCTTCGATCAAGGAGTTGACATAGTATTGGTCACGAGTATCCGGGTTTGTTATTTGCTCGGGCATCTGAATGCGGCCCCCTGCGCCCAGATCAATTTCATGCAGCCTGGCTGGAACCGGATCCACGACTAAGTACCAAAAGTTATCGCCGTTCTTGTCAAGCAAGGGGATTCGATTGTTGTTGCTGTTTCTGTGTAACTTCAGCCCCATCCACCATTCTGAGTGGTTTACTAATTCGGGTGGCTTGCGATGTCTCAATTCGTCCCAATGCAGGTATTTGCCTTCCACTGTGGGTCCGGTTGCAGATTTCAAGATTCTCAATTGATTCGCAGAATTGACAGTAGTAAAATTGTAGTAACTTGCATCACCAGGAGGTTTTTGGGGTATTTTCATAAATTCACCAATGTATACAGCTATTTGAGATGTCAAAATTTCATGCTAATATATCAATAATTAGTATAAAACAGGTTGTTCTGTCCCGTCAAGTCAAAATTCTGTATTTTTTAGCATAGCAATCAGAACGGGATAGGTTTTTAGGTTAGCCCTCAAACACCCAATAGCTCCATAAAAGCATCCAGGCGGGTTTCGGCCTGCTCGTCGGAAAAGACGCGCGGGTCGTTATGGTCGGCTTCGAGCAGCAGGGTGGATATGCCCATTTGTCTTCCCAGCGCTTCGCATTGACTCATCTGGCCGATTGAATAGGGCTTGCAGGACCGGTCCGAATGCAAAATGATGCCGTCGGCCTGGTAATCGCTGACCATTTTCTTGATGGTTTCGAGTTTATGCCCGGTGCCGCGGTTCAAAATCGGGTGTAGATAGACCCGCGCGGCCGATTCGAGTGGTCGAACGGAATCCATCATTCCGGCTAGCTCGCCCCAGGCGTTGGTATAAGTCGAGCCGACCATGGCGACGCCTCTTTGGCCGAACATTTCCGAAAACTTGCGAATGCGGTACCAGATCGGCAGATTGTCCCACAAGATGCGCTTCTTCTCATGGCGCAAGGCGCCAATACCCTTGGCCACTCGATCTTTGAGTTCGGCCAGCATGGCCCGGTAGTAATCAACGGTGAACTGTTCGCCGCGCATTTCTACAATGGGGGCCATGTGAATGAATTCGTCGAAGGCCGTAATCGGGGTCGGGCGATTCTTGCCGGTCGCCATTATTTCCGCCCACAATAGCGAGGCTTCCTTGGATAGTTCAGCCACCCGTTTCAGATCCTTTTCGGCCAGAGATTTTTGGGCAACTCGTTCGGCTACTTCGACGCCGGCTTCCAGTTGGCGCTTGACGTATTCAATTTGATGATCCTGGGCCTGGTCGTACAAGAAGGGAGTGTCGATAACGATCAAAGGTACTTTGAAGTGGTGGGCCAGGACGCGGTACCACAAGAGGACCGTCTGGCAAATATTGGAACAACACAGCAGCAGGTCCGGTTTGGGCAGTTTGCCGACCGGGGTTTCACCCGAGAGTACCGAGCCGAAGTCGGTCCGGGCATAAGAACAGATGTCGCGCGAGTAGCCGGCATTTTCTGCGTGGACACAAAGGTCTTCGGCTTTGCGGCGAATTCCGCAGATGGCCCCGTGGTTTTCGGGGTAGATCACGAAGTAGCCCAGGGCGGTCAAGAACTCGACCGGCCCGCCGGAAGTGACCCAGGCAACCGGCCCGTAGTCATTGGCGTAGCGGCCCTTGAGGTAGTGCCGGCTGATCAGCTCCTTGAGCCAGGCCGAGGTGTTCAGCGGGGGGGCCAGATACTCATTCTTCCAAAATGAAGCGCTCTTCATTTTGCGTTCGAACTTGAAGCGATCGAATCGCAGAAAAGTGTTGCCGACGACATTTACGCTCAAGTGATAGCGCAGCAATCCGAGGATGTTCATGACAAAGTCTCCAGAAATGCCTCGACGCGGGTGATTGCCTGGTGCGGCAGCTGCTCACTGATATCTGCTTCGATCTCGACCGTTCGCAGACCCACTGAAGCAAGGCCTTGCTTTATCTGAGGCCAGTCGAACTGTTCCGGTTCGCAGAACTTGACGTTGTAAAAAATAACTCCCTTGACGGAGGCTGACCGGGCCAATTCCAGCAGGCGATCGATCCGGGCCTGGATTGGACTGCCCCTGGTCGAGTCGGCTGGTCCTAAGAGCAAGCTCTCGGCCATGCGTCTATAGGGCTGCTCGCTCTTACCTGGCGGATATACACGCCGGCCGCTGCAGCACAAATCATCGGCGGCCAGTAGGCCGCCGGCGGCATTGATCCGGTCGAGTATGTCCATCGGTTCGGGCAAGATACCCGTAATCAAAAGAGGTATCTCGGGCAGGGCTGTATCTTGTTTTTGGTCAAGCATTTCTTTTGCGAGCCTAAAAAAGAGCTCGGCCGGCAGGTATTCCCGGGCCCGCACCAGCTGATAAAACTCGCGATCAGAAACCGGCAGAAACCGCCGCACCGAAAAAAGTTCTGCGAGTTGTTGGTCGGCTTCTTCTTCTCTTTCGATCGCCTTGGCCAGTTCGCTGTCGGTCGGGCGTTTGCCTGTAATTTCGGCCAGCTTGTCGGCCAGTTGAGCGATCTCATCCACAACGAAATCGGTGGCCGGTATTAAATCACCGCGAGCCAGGTAGAAAGTCAGCACCGGTTTATCGGGCTTGACGAAATCCAGCAGTAGGCTGCCGAGACCCTGCAGCGAGTCGCAAGCATGCGGGACGACGAAAAGGTCGGCCACATCCAGCTTGCCGGCCATTAGGTAACTCAAGCCGCAGTGCACGATCGAACATGCGTAAACTTGCAGATGGGTGGCCGCCGGGCTGGTGTCCACGCCGGGAGGTCCCCAGACTTCGACCGGCAGAATGTCGAAGGCCCTGAAAATGGCCCGCGGATAATGGATTGGAAATACTGCCGCAATCTTGCCGCCTTTGGCTTTGAAGTCACTGATAATCTTCTGACGGCTGGGAATTGACAGGCTGAAATCTTTTGTATTCATCAGTTCAAATTAGATGATTTTATAAGTAAGTCAAGCCCGAATTATGTACTAATATGATTTCAAAGATAATTCAGGAGCAGAAATGAAAAGACGCGGAGCAGAAATAGTAGTCAGCGCTTTAGAGGCAGAAGGTGTTCGATTTGCTTTCGGAATTCCCGGTACGCACAACATTGAGTTGTATGATTCCCTGGAGCAATCCGAAACGATCGAGCCGATTCTGGTTACCGATGAACAAAGTGCTTCATTTATGGCCGATGCCGTGTCGCGCACATCGAACTCAATCGGAGTGGTCAATGTCGTACCCGGGGCCGGGGTTACTCACTGTTTGTCCGGAGTGGCCGAAGCTTTTATGGACAACATTCCGATGCTGGTGCTGACTAGCGGTATTCGCACGGACACCCATAAGGCCTATCAACTTCACGACATAGATCAGCTGGCGGTTCTGCGGCCGGTAACCAAGGCGGTTTTCAAAGTCGAGCAAGCCGCCGAGCTGTACACTCACATTCGTAAGGCGGCCGCTCTGGCGAGAGCCGGGACGCCCGGGCCGGTCGCAGTCGAAGTCCCGGTCAATTTTTTCTTAGATGTCTGGGAAGTGCCGAGCGAGTATGTCGACCGGCCGCAAGAAGAAGAGCCTGTCAAAGCTTCCGATCTGGCCGAAACTGTGCGCCTGCTTGGTGAGGCCGATCATCCGGCTTTGTATCTTGGGTACGGCGCCCGAAACGCGGCCCGGGCAATTGTAGAAATCGCCGAAACACTCAATACACCGGTGACCACGACCATCCAGGGAAAGGGGGTTTTCGCAGAAAGCCATCCACTCTGGTTATGGAACGGCTTCGGTGCCTCGGCTCCCGGTTTTGTGCGCACAATAATGAATCGCTGCGACTGCCTGCTGGCAATTGGTTGTCGCTTCGGTGAAGTGGCTACGGCCAGTTACGGATTGAATCCGCCCGAGAATTTGATTCACGTTGACATCAACAGTGATGTTTTCAACCGAAACTACCCGGCCCGCCTGGCCATCGAGTCGGATGCCGGCGTTTTTGCAAAAGCCTTGCTTGGAAAGCTTACCAAGACCAGCGACCGGCAAACCTTGAAAAGCGAAATTGCCGCCGGTCATGATCGAGTTCGCCAGGCGATGAAGTCGAAAAGCTGTGCCGACAAGGTCAGTCCGGCCGCCTTTTTCTCGGCTATTCAAAAGCTTGCCAAGCCCGACACGATTTACACAACCGATAGCGGTAACGGTACTTTTCTGTCCATGGAGCATTTGAGATTGGATCGCCCGGCCTGTTTCATTGGTCCGGTTGATTTTTCCTGTATGGGTTATGCGGTCCCGGGAGCGATCGGCGCCAAGTTGATCAATCCCGAGCGGGATGTAGTAGCCCTGGCCGGCGATGGCGCCATGTTGATGACCGGGTTGGAGCTCCTGACCGCCAGCGCCTACGCTGTGGCTCCCTTGGTTTGCGTCTTGCGCGATCACGAGCTGGCCCAAATCGTGCAGCTTCAGCGCACCTCGCTCAACCGCGACACCTGCAGTGTTTTGGCGCCATATGAAGTCGAGCACTTTGCCAAAGCGACCAACTGCAACTTTCTCAAGATTGAAAATGATGCCCAGATCGAGCGGATACTGGCGGAGGCTTTCGAGATCACCCGTAGCAAGCAACCGGTCCTGCTCGAGGTCAATATCGACTATTCACAGAAAACATATTTCACAAAGGGCGTCATAACTACTAATTTCTGGCGCTTGTCCTGGTCGCAGAGACTGCGCATGCTAGCGCGGGCGGTCTCGCGCCGGGTGTCCGCCAAGTAATTGGTTGTCTGCTTCAGTTGCGCACAACTGCCGGAGCTTCCTCATGGAGTGAAACCTCGGGAATGTGCATCGGCCGGTTGGCGTAAAGTCGAGTGCCGGCACTGATTCGCACACGGTGTGAACGCCAGGAGATATGGCGGACCAGCGGGGCGGCGGCCCAGATGCCAAACATGATCAAGTCTTTAAGGGGCGCCAAAACAAGGACGGACAACAGCCCCGAAAATCCGCGCAGCCGGACCCAGCAGATTGCATCACGGATCAGAATTAATGTCAGGGCCCAAACCAGCACCCAGGCTCCCGCGGCACCCGATATCAAAGCCAACAGGGCTATGGCGGCCGGGTTGCAAAGCGGTTCGAACGGGTAGGCCAGCGGCTTGATGCGCGCCCGCATTACAGACCAGCGCAAGTATCTTTTGACAAAGGCCAAAAAGCCGGTCTTGGCACACACGTTACGAACAATACCCTGACACAGGCGCACCTCGTATCCGGCCGATTGGAACATGCGCCCCATGACGTAGTCCTCGGCCAGCACATTTGCCACCGAAGAAAAACCGCCCAGACGATCGAATACCGAACGGCGAAACATGACCGACTTGCCGACAACCAGGCTGCGGCCGAATAGACTCGAGGCGGCCACACAGCCGGCAATCTGGCTGTTGAGCTGCATGTTTTCCAGCAAGGCCCCAAATGTCTTCTCGCCCACACCGGCAATCGGACTGGTAACCAGGCCGACATTGTCCTCGAGCAGCTCGGCGACCATTTTCTGCAGGTAGTCGGGAGAAACTGCAACATTGGAATCTGAAATCACGATAATATCGTGCGAGCCGGATTCGAGCATGGCGCGTATGTTGGAGACCTTGGGGTTGAGCCCGCGGGCCCCGTTGTGAATTACGAGTCTGCAAGGGATGTCCGGATAGCGCAGGCGCAGTCTGTGAACTACCGCAATCGCCGGATCATTTTCGCCTTCGACGCCAAAGAGCAGTTCGTAGTTCAAGTAGCGCTGCAAAAAAAATGTTTCCAGGTTTGCTTCCAGAGAGTCATCCGCACCGCATAGCGGTTTCAATACCGTAACGTTGGCTTCGGTGCCCAAACGCAAAAGCTTCATTCGACGGGCGGCGGTTACTCGAATCAGGGCCAAGGCGGCCAGCAAGCTAAAACCGCTACAGACTGTGATCGCAATTATAAAAAGCATGATCAGCCTCCTTAGGCCCGAGATTAAGCGAATAGCGTGCCAAAAACTCAATTCCCTGAAATTACTGTAGAATGAGACCCGGGCCGGTCTTGAAAGTGCGTACTTTAGGTGGCAATTTGGAGATATTGTCTTCGCAGTCTGGTCGTGTGCTAGCATCTACCCATGAAAAAATATCCATTCGGTTTAATCGCGCTTTGTTTTCTTGTATTTGCCTGTAATGCCGAATCAGACAAATCTGACGCCGGTCTTGATGGAGACGCCGGTAACAACAAGTGGGAGCCTCCTGAAGTGCATCTGGATCAAGCCTACATTCAAGAAGTCGGCCTGGTTGTCGGCCAGCTTGACGACGTGAATGCCGTCGGATTGGATTCTTCAGATACGTGTCACGTTGCCTTGGCAGATGGAGTTCGAAAATGGGACGGAAATACCTGGTTGCCGGTAACCCTCGCTATTTCGGGTCAGATAAGCGACTTGGCTTTTAATGATAGCGGCACTCTGGCAGTCGTCGGTCCCCAGGGGGCGGAAATCGGGGGCCAGGTTGTTGATTTGCCGGTTGGAGCGCTGGCTTCCTTTGTCGCACCGCGCGCTGCAGGCGGCTGGTGGTTGGCCGGTGAGAATCTGGCCGGCTACTGGGATACGAGTTTCCATTCCATTTTTGAAAGCATCAATCAACCGGTCGGGGCGATTTGCGATCTGCCCGATGGAACCTGGTTTGCGGCTACCCCCCAGGGGGTCTTCAGTTCGGCAGGCCTTATCACCAGTGCCGAGGGGCTGCCGTCTAATCTGGTTACGGCCCTGACGCTTGGCCCAGGTTCAACCATCTGGGTGGGCACAGACGCCGGCCTGGCAAAACGTGACTCAGCCAGTTCAGTCTGGACTGCCTTCGTTGGTGCGGACGGTTTACATTACGGTGACGTACTCGATATTGATTTCGACGGCAGCGGCAATCTGCTGGTGGCAACCAGTAAGGGTGCCAGCGTCTATTATGCTGACGGGTCACGCCGCTACTACTTCGGGATCAACTGGATTCCGCATGAGAATGTTCGCGGATTGGCTCGAGCCGCAGACGGCACGATCTGGCTGGCGACCGCCGGGGGTGTTTCAAAGATCGAACAGCGCAGCATGACTTTAGCTTCCAAAGCGGCAGTTTTTGATCAGGTCACCCAGGCGCGTCACCTGCGTCTGGGCTACACAACTACAGCAAATGTATTGCGCGAATACGGCGATTTGACCACTTTTTACAACCGTGATGATGACAATGATGGTCAATGGACTGCCATGTATTTGGCCTCACAGTGTTTCCGTTACGCCGTAACCGACGAAGCCGAAGCCCGTGAGAACGCCCGGGTTGCCGCATATGCGCTGATGAAGCTCGAAGAAGTAACTCCGATCGAGGGGTTTTTTGCCCGCTCGATTGTTGCGGGTGATGAATGCGAAGCCATGCAGCAAGCCGGTGGTGAATGGCATTTGACCGCGGACGAAGTCTGGTGTTGGAAAGGTGACACGTCTTCGGATGAATTCGTCGGGCACATTTTCGGGCTCTCGCTTTACTACGACCTGGTGGCCGATCAAGAACAACAGCAGGACGTGGCCGCAACGATCGGCCGGATCGTCGGCTACATCATCGATAACGACTATAAATTATTGGATATCGATGGCGAACCGACTACGCATGGTTTCTTCAACCCGGAGTGGATGGAAGAAAACCCGTCGGCCATGTTTGGCGATGCCGGTCTGAACTCGGCCATGATCTTAGGTGCCCTACATGCCGCCTACCGCATGACCGGTCAGGAACGCTTCAGGGAATCCTTTGAATATCTTGTTCATGATCGCAACTACAAAGACTACATAAGCTGCATCGAAGAAACTAATCTGAAGTGGCACACCAATCACGACAGCGAGGAGATGTCTTTTTTGGCGATGTATACTCTGATGCGCTACGAAGACGATCCGGCCTTGTTGGAACTATGGAGAAACGGCAACCCGCAACTCGAGTGTCAGGGGCTTGAATACTTGTGGCAAGTGCAGCGACCCGAAAGAAACCCCGAATTCAATATGATCTACGCGCCCCTGGCCCGGAAAGAAGTATATGACCTGAGTGATTCAATCGAAACACTGCAGAAGCTGCCGCTCAACTTGATTCATTGGGGCCTCGATCACAGTCACCGCTGGGACAAAGACCAGAATCCATATAATGACCGGCAGGGCCGGCCGCAGAACAAGTTCGTCTTTGCCTACGATGAAAGGCAAGTCATGCGCTGGGCCGAAAACCCGTATTCCTATGAACAACGCGGAAACGGTCATAGTGAATCGTCGGGAACCTTCTGGTTGCTGCCGTACTGGATGGCGCGTTACTACGGCATTATCGATTAGCGAACCCAAACTAAGCGACCGGCCGGCTGATTCCAAACATGTAAAGTAAACTTGACGATCTGCTGTCGAGCTTGCAGCCCACGATAAGTGGTTGTAAAGAAAGATAAAACTCGCTTTATGTGATGTGAGGTGTCAATCAAACTTGACACTTGTGTGATATCCATCACTAGGCTGTAAATCTAGTAACTTCAAAATAACCCCAAATAACATGCTCTTAGGTATATATACCCTGGTTTGAGGCTCGTTTGGCATGTCCCTTGCTCTTATCATTGGCACTATGAAGACTTCTATTTCAATCCACAGGAGGAAAGCCATGAAAAAGATGAGATGGATCAGTGCGTTACTGTGTCTGGGGCTGATAGCCGGCTGTTCGAGCTATACCGGCGACTCAAAGTACAATCCGCCAATCCTCAACAAAAATGCGAGTGAGCTACTCGAAGTACGTGGCACGATAGACTTCGGATCGGCACTGATCAACGAGACTTTCTCGACTCAGAAAGTGCTGACCGGCTATGTTTTCGATGCCAATCAAGGTGCCCGCGTGACCGTCACCTTGAAATCGACCAATGGTGAAGATCCGGTCTTGATTCTTTATGGACCGATCAGCAACAAGGGCATCTGGGGCAGTCATATTGCCCTGGACAAAACCGGCCAAACCGATCTGGACGGTTTGATCAGCGATTTTGGGCTGTCCGACAACGGCCGTTACTTGATTGCTCTGGGAACGATTGACGGCAGCGTCGGCGGCACCTTTACCATCTCGCTTGGTTGCCGGGGAGAATGCAGCGAGCCGCATTGCCCGGACGTCGTGTGTGATCTGTACTGTGCCAATGGATTCATGACCGATCCGGACGGCTGTCCGATCTGCCGTTGTGTCGAAGACGAATGTCAGACCGACGAAGATTGTATGATCTATCCCTGGTCCGACCAGATTCCGCAGTGTATCGATGGACGTTGTGTGTTCGAAGATCTGACTTGCGATGAAAATAACGCCTGTCCCGCAGGATACGAATGCATAATGGAATGTTGGCAGGCCGGTTGTGATCCCGACGGCCAATGCCCCGAAGATTGTGATCCCTCTACAGGCGAGTGTGAACCTGTCTGTGTCGGCCGTTGTGTGCCGGTTCAGCAGAACGAATGTGGACCTAACAACCCGTGCCCGGAAGGCTTCGTCTGTGTAATGGAATGCTGGGGCATGGCTTGCGATCCCAATAGTGGCGAGTGCCCGCCGGAATGTGACCCGGTTACCGGTATTTGCGAAGAAGAATGCATCGGGCGCTGCGTCCCGGAAGCATTCGAATGCCAGACCAATGACGACTGCCCGGATGGCCTGGTCTGCGAAATCGCTTGCTGGGATTGCGATTCGACCGATCCGAACGGCGATTGCCTGCCGGGTTGTGTTGGCCATTGCGTTCCCGAGGCCCTGCCGGAATGCGATTCCGACCAGGATTGCCCCGAGGGTTTCGTGTGTGTCATGGAATGCTGGCAGGCCGGCTGTGATTCCGAGACGGGCGAGTGCCCGCCCGATTGCGACCCGGCCAGCGGTGAATGCGACCCAATTTGCGTGGGTCATTGCGTTCCCGGCTTTGAGCCCGAGTGCTATACTGATGAAGACTGCAGGGTTGCCGGTGGCGACATCGGTTTCTGCATCGACGGCAGATGTGTCTTCGAAGAAATTCCTTGCGGCCCAGATGGCGACTACTGTCCTCCGGGAATGGAATGCGTAACAGTTTGTTGGGATTGCCATCCTGACGACCCCGATTGCTTACCCGGTTGCGAAAGCTACTGTGTGCCGGTTAATCCCGAATGCCAGGTCGACACTGATTGTATCATCGGCTCCGGTGAAGTCGGACACTGTGTCGAAGGACGCTGTGTGTTCGAGCCGATGTATTGCCATGCCAACTGGGAATGCCCTCCGGGGTACGTTTGCGAAATGATGGAGTGCGACCCCAATTGCGACGATACCGGCGACCCGAATTGTTGTGTCGGCATCTGCGTGCCCGACCAGCAGCCCGAATGTTTCAGCGACGAGGACTGTCGCATGAGCGAAGGCACCTTTGGTCGCTGCATTGACGGACGTTGCGTGTTTGACAACTGCAATTGCCCGGATATCTGGGACCCGGTTTGCGGAGAGATCTGCTATGATGGTTGTGACGATCAGAGCGACCCCGACGACTGTGGCGGCCCCTGTGAAGTTCGTACCTTCTCTAACGCTTGCTTTGCCGAGTGCGAAGGCGCCTTCATTCTACACCATGGCGAATGCGGCGGCGGTCCCCAGGAATGCTTCAGTGACGAAGAATGCGGGCCGGGCATGTACTGCGAATTCTGCTCGGACGAGACAGGTGGCTGCACTAATATCGGTGTTTGCATGCCGCTGCCTCAGATGGACTGCGTCGATGATGCCGATTGTCCCGAGGGATTCCGTTGTGAAATCGGATACTGCCCGGATATGCCCTGTGGTCCGGACGACAATTGCCCGCCTTGCTGGGGTCAGTGTGTGCCGGTTGCCTCGGAGTGCATCGTGACCGGTTGCTCGGGAGAAATTTGTGCGCCTTATCCGATCAGCAGCACTTGCGTCTGGCTGCCCGAGTACGAGTGCCTGCAGCTGACTACCTGCGAATTGCTGCAAACCGGTAGCGGACAGCAGACTTGTGGCTTTGTTCAGACGCCTGCATATCTTGAATGTCTCGAAAACATCAACAGCACGGGTCAGTGCAATGATGACAACGATTGTCCTCCAGGAACCTTGTGCCAGCAGTTCTGCGACGAGGCCGGTTTCTGCGAAAGCCGTTGTTTAGAGCCCGACTGTGTTTGCCCCGAATACTATGACCCGGTCTGCGGTTTTGACGGCAATACCTATGACAACATCTGCTTCCTCAACTGCGCCGGTGTGGAATTGGCCTTCTTTGGCCAGTGTGACCAAGATGATCGCCCGTAAGGGCTTCCTCCTGGTGCTTGCCTAGGGCACAGGCGCCGCTATGAGATGAAGCGCCGGAAGATGATTCTTCCGGCGCTTTTTTGTTTCCGACCATATCACGAGCAGACCCAAGACATTTTATGCGCTTGTGATCGAACATCGAATAGTGTAGGCAGATAAAGCGGAAAATACAGCTCGAAAGGGAGACCTACATGAATGTTTGCTACAGATTGTTTGGGACGTTGCTTTTTTGTGTGACCATTATGGCTGGCACGGTGTCAGGAGAGGAAAAAATGAGCCCAAAGACCAAAGAGCGGAGCCAAATCGACGAAAAACACAAGTGGAAGCTCTCCGACTTGTATTCTTCCAAGGCCAAGTGGGAAGAAGATTTGAAGAAATTGTCTGCTGACGTCAAGGCCGTACAGAAGTGCAAGGGCAGCCTGGGAAACAGCATCAAGAAACTGGCAAGTTGTTTAGATCGTCAGTTTAACCTGACCAAACGACACTATCGACTCCACATTTATGCAATGGCTAATAACGACCAGGATGCGCGCGACAGCCAGGGACAGGCTTTAAAGTCCAGAATTCAGAAAATAGGCACAGAGGTGGAAGCTGCCCTTTCTTTTGTCGAGCCGGAGATCCTGCGGATTCCGACAAAAAAAATGAAGACTATGTTGAAATCAAAGCGGCTCAAAAACTATCGCCATTACCTGAACAATATCACTCGCCGCAGAAAACATATTCTTACGCAAAAAGAGGAGGAACTGATTGCCCGGGCAGGCAATTTGGCTGCGGTGCCTTCGAATGTGTATCGGGCGATTTCGACTTTGAACTTGCCATACCCCGAGATCAGTTTGAAGAACGGCGAAAAAGTCACTTTAACACCGGCCATGTACACCAGTTACCGGGCCGAAGTCGACCGGGACGACCGCCTGAAAGTGTTCCAGGCTTTTTTCGGGGCTCTGAATAAATTCCGCGAGAGTTATGCGGCATTACTGGCCGGGGTTGTCAGCCGAGACAGCTACTATACCAAGGTGCGAAAATACAAAAGCGACCTGCACAGTTCGCTCGACCGGACGAATGTACCGACCGATATCTACACCAACATGATCAAGCAAATTCGTGCAGCGCGACCCCTGTTGTGGAGATTTCTCAAGGTTCGCAAGAAATTATTGAAGCTGCCCGAACTCGGCTACCATGACTTGTATGCATCGATCGTTCCGACCGTGAAAATGAAGTACTCTTACGATAAAGCCCAGGCGATTTTGATCGAAGCCCTGGCCCCCCTGGGCGAAGATTACATCGCTATCCTGAAGCAGGCTTTTACTCAGCGCTGGTCGGATGTCTATCCCACCAAGGGCAAGCGTAGTGGAGCCTACAGCGCCGGGGATGCCTACGATGTTCACCCGTTCATCTTGCTGAATTACAACGATGACTACGAAAGCATGAGTACGATGGCGCATGAATATGGGCACGCCATGCACAGTTATCTGAGCAACAAGAATCAGCCATTTGTTTTGGCCGACTATCCAACTTTCGTGGCCGAGGTAGCCTCAACCGTAAACGAAAACCTGCTGAGACTGCATCTCTATGCCAACGAAAAGGACCGCAATAAAAGGCTGTTTCTGCTTGGTCAGCACCTGGAGAACTTTCGCCAAACGGTGTTCAGGCAAGCATTGTTTGCCGAGTTCGAGTTGAGCATTCATGACCTGGCCCAGCAAGGGCAGCCGCTAACGGCCGACAAGCTCGATCAGCTCTACATGAAGTTGCTGAAAGAATACTATGGGGATAAAGATGGTATTATCCAAATTCACCCGCTGTATGCTGTTGAATGGGCCTATATCCCGCACTTTTATTACAATTTCTATATGTTCCAATACACTACGAGTTTTATTGCGGCTACAGCCATCGCCGAAAATATTTATGCCAAAGATGACAAGGCCCGAGACAAATACCTGAAGATGCTCAAGTCGGGTGGGTCCAAGTATCCAGTCCAGCTATTGAAGATCGGCGGAGTAGACATGAGTGGCTCGGAACCCTACAAGCAGGCTTTTTTATCCATGGAACAGTCCCTGGACGAGATCGATAAGCTCATCGCAAAATAGTGGAACTATCGTCAGATTCAAATTCGACGACTGTGATTTTTAGATCGGCCGCGAAAGCCAGCAAACCGCCAATTCCTTCGCGAGTGTCGCTGGATAGTTGCAGCAAATGAACGCCCAGGCGGATCCAGGTGGGGCCGATGAAGTCGACCTGCATAGCCGCGTCAAGCGGCTGCCAGCGACCGACCCAGACTTCTGTCCACATATGCCGATTGTAAGAGCCGTCGGCGTAAACCAGACCCATAACGCAGCGGGCTGGAATGCCGACGGCCCGAGCCAGGGTGGCCAGCAGAACAGATTGCTCTGAACAGTCTCCCTTTTTCTGGCGCAAGACTTCGGCCGCCGAGGCGAATGACAGACTTCTGGTCCCGTTAATGGAGCTGCTTACATAGTTACGCAATCTCTTGGCGGCAATCCATGAGTCGCTCAACCCGTCCGTGATTTTCTTGGCAGTCGCCTGAATTTCAGGATCGTCGACCTGAGAGAGCGACGTGGAAACCAAAAACCGCTCTAGTTTCGGATTAGTTATTTTCGGCGGAAAAGAGATTGATTCCGGTTTGCCCGGCCGGGTCGTTTCAATTACGAAACTGCCCTTGGCCGAGCTTGAGACTGCTGACTGGCCGGGTCCAGTCAGCCAGGACTCGTCGACCTGACCGGGAAAACCTTGAATGCTGTATTTCACTCGCTTGACCCGCGCGGGTTCTTTGAATTTTACATTGCTGGGTATGATTGTCAGCTGCGCAAGATCGGGCGCATCATTGTTTTGATTAAAATCCAGCGGCCTGGATTCTCGTTTGAAGCGTAAGCGCAAAGCCCCCAGGCTGGTCACGGTTTCACGGGGTACCAGCTGATCGTCGAGCTTGATTTTGGCGACAACGCCGAGCATGGCGGCCGTTGTCTGTTCGACTTCAATAAAGCCTGATTCATCGGTCGGCAACTTTTTGACAACCAGGCGATTGTCGACATAACCGGCCAAGTCGGTCTTGAAAGTTCGATAGTTTTTAGTGTCATTGATGCTTGGCTTTTGTTCAAGAAACAAGAAACGATAGGACTCCGAGCGAATTGCTTCTGGTTCGAATTGCGTTTTTTTTACTTCCGGTCCGCGAATAGTGATCATTTCCTGGTCGACCTTGCCGGCCGATACAACAATTGAGTCGGCCCCCTTCTCGGTCTCGGTTTCTTCCAGGCGCAGTAGTTGGCCACTTGCATTAACCAGTTCCTTGCCCTCAAAGGTCAGTTCAGATTGATCCTGGCCGATTCTCATTATCATTTTTGAGTGACTCTTGTACAAAAAACGGGGCCCGCCAGGTGTTTTGTGGCGAGTGACTATTACATGATGAAAACCGGCCGGTTTGTCCTGAAGCCAGACCGAATACCAATATTCGGCTACGAGGTGACCAGTGTCGGCGGGAAAAGGCTCAAAAGAATCGATGATTTTTTGATGTTGTTCTGACTTGGGGGCTTTGTTTTTTTTCGAGCACGACCCGATCACGAAAAAGCAGGTTAAAGTAATTGCGATTAAGAACCATTTGTTTTCGGGTTTCATGTTCTCTCCGGCTGGCTAAGGCCCAGTCTACACTAATGCTACAATAAAATCTGTCATCCCAGCATGTCTTAAGCCGGGATCCATATTACGAAGACTGGGTCCCGGCCTAAAACCTGCCGGGATGACGTGCGGAAGGACGTGCGCAGGACAGGCGAAACTCTTGCTAGGCCGGCCATCGTCCGGGTAAGATATGTCTATGCCCAGGAAGAAAGAAGTTTCAGCGAGGTACCCTAAAAAGGAGAAACTTCTTTTAGATTTCCAGCGGCGCGGTCGGCTGGGGGTATTATTTGTAGAAACCGGGCGTAAACTGGAGCTCTCGGAACAGATAACTGTCATCATAGAATTTCCGGCCCAGAAGAGATCTTTCAGGCTACACGGTAAGATAGTCTCGCGTCGGCGCGCTTCTGTTGAACCGCCGCTGCCCCCCGGAGTGCAGGTCGAATTTCCCTCAGACGAGAACCGGACTCTTCAGCTCGTACTCGACCACGCCGAGGGAAAGCAAGTTGATTTTACCGACCGGACCAGCCGAAGACTGCCCTGTTCATATGTCGTCTCATATCGTAGAGATCGCGATTTCATTCATGAATTTGCCGAAGACATCGGAGAAGGCGGTACATTTATTCGAACCAGCCAGCTTTTCCCGGTCGGCACCGAAGTGGAATGCCGTTTGAAACCCCCGGGATATCTACTGGGAATCAAGCTGCGCTGCAGAGTCGCCTGGCTCAAAGAAACCGGCCAGCCCAAGGGTATGGGAGTCGAGTTTCTTTTTTTATCAGAGCGTCAGCGCAAGAAGGTGCGTGACCTGGTCAAGAAGTTGGTTCAAGCTCGAAGCCGCGACGTTCAGCGCAAGATGGATGCGATTAGGAAAAAGGACAGCTTCAGGAAGCCCTCTCGCTGATAAATAAGTCGATCGACGTACTTTCCTCCTGATTCATGACCAGAAATCTCACACCCATGCCATGCGGAGAAAGTTGATCTTGAATCGCCCCGGGATCGTTTGCCCAATTGACGTGGGCCTCGACCTGGAGAGTGTTGTTCGTGCCGGGCAGGATAAATCGAACCTGCAGTCTGGTGTTCTCGGGAGGCGGGCTTTCGCACTGGATAAAGGCGCCCTGATGGCTGAGGTTGTAAACCGCCCCCTCTTGCCACTCGTTTTGATAAAAGAACTGCATTGGAAAACCACCGTAGACCCGAGTATACTGGCGCAGTTCCCGGATTTTTGGGAATAGCAGCCGATTGATCGCAAACATCAATTCCATAAACGGCGCCGATTGAAGGAAAACTATGTCGGCGCCCAGTTGCTCGAGCCGGTTGCGGGCATCTTGTGAAACTCGCAAAGTTGTCAGACAAATAATCGGAGGGACTTCATCACCCGCCAGGTTGAGTTGCTCGAGCTGTTTAGTGACTTCTTGGTAAGTCTCGCCTAACAGGCTCAGGTTGATGATAAGCAGGTCAACGATCTTATCCCCCCGCGCCCGCCCGCTAATCTTGGTTGCTGATTTGTGAAGCTCTACCTTATAGCTCAGGTTCTCGAGCACTTCACCCAGCAATGTTCGTGAATGCTCAACCGGCTCGAAAACGGCTACTTTTTTTTGCCTGGAAGTTGGAGTCATTTAAGGGCCACCTCACCTTTTTCCTTTTGACTCAAGACGTTTTTTCATTACGCGAATCTCTGAGGCCGCGCGTTTGTTTCTCGGGTTGCAGTCTATGGCGCTCTGAAATTCTTTCAAGGCGCGCCTGAAGTCGCCGTTGCGTTTCGAAATATAACCCAGATACAACCTGGCCTGATCGTAACTGGGCTTGATGGCCACGGCCTTCAGGAATGGCTTGCGCACGAGATCTGGCAGTTGTTCCTCGGCCGGGGTTTCGTCCATGGCTTTGAGATATCCGGCCAACCCGAAATTGAAGTAATAACTGGGTTCTTCAGGGTAGAGTCCAGTCGCGGCATCATACAACTCCATGGCGTCCAGGTAGCGGCGCGCTGCGATTGCCAGCTGGCCTTTCTGGGCCTCGACATCGGCCAGGATTCGTTTTGGCACCTCGCGCACGTCCGATTTCTGGCGGGTTTTCAAATAGGTCTTGCGGGTCTCGTCGTCGGACAACTCGCGATAGGCAATCGTGGCTTTGTCGAGCAGTCGATCTGCCATTTCACGTTCTTTCTCGGACGAATAATGGCTGTCGATGTCTTGTAAATGAAAGTCCCGCAGTAGTCTGAAATAGGCGGTTTTGAGCATATGCTCATTGGCATCGCGGGGAACATCCAAAAGCTTGAAGTGGTCGTCTTGGTCCATGGATAAAGCTTTTTTTGCAAGGGCGAGATCTACATCGCTCGACATCAAGGCATCGACCAAAGTTGGCGGTCGAAAACCATCGTCAGCTGTGGCAAATTCCTCGACGATTTCATCGATCGCTTGATCGGCAGGTTGGTCAGGAACTGCAGTTTCGATCTCAGGCAGCTCGGTTGGCAAAGAGGCCAGTTCGAGGTCAGTCGTGCTGGGTCGACCAACGCCCGAGGCCTCAATCAGGCCCAGGGAATGCAAACTGTATAGAACGGCAAGCAGCATTTGGAGATCTTTCTCGAGGCCCATCAGTTTGACCATCGGATTGCCGGTGCCGATTGCTCTGAATATCCTGTTCTCACGCGGACCCATTTTGATCGGCTGATCGACCGGAATTGTGCGGGCCATAAAAACCGTCTCTTCATCCACCGGAAACTCTGTTAGCAGGCGATCTACCGAGTAGGCTTCCTGGATGCCACTGAAAATGACTTCCGAGGGATTTACCTTACAAATCAACCTTTCGGGTGCTATGGCTTTTTCCTCGAGTGAAAAACCGAAATCTTTCATTTTGAAGCAGTTCAGGAGTTTTCGACGGGTCTGGAACTCGAGCACGCTGAAAACCTCTTGGGGCCCCAGGATTCCCATGGCAATCAGAATTTCGCCGGCCCGCTGCTTGGTCTGCACCATCATGTCGAGCAAATTGGCGTACTCGTCGGCTGTAAGCTTGCCCTCGTCAAGCAAAATATGGCCCAGGGTTTCTTCTTGCAAGCGCGACATGACATTAATCGGCCGGCCCATACGAAACAAAATGGTCCGCTGGACATCACCTTCGATTAACATCAGTTCGCCCTGAAAAGACGCTCGCTCCAGAGCGCTAAGCAGGTAAGGTAAATAGAGTTTTCTTTCTTCGTCCATAGTAAGACTCTTACACTATCAAATCACTTCTTGCTCCGTCAATTGCTATGCTATCTTGATTCTTGACAAGCCGGGGAGTATGCAGTATCGCAGGCGCATAAGGCTTCGTTATTATGGGGTAAAAAAAGATGATTGAAGTTGCCAATCTGGTCAAGAAATTCCGTGATCTTGTTGCAGTCGATGGAATTCGGTTCAAGGTGGAACAGGGCGAGGTTCTTGGCTTCTTAGGGCCCAACGGCGCTGGTAAAACTACAACCATGCGTATCCTGACCGGGGCTTTACCGGCCAGTAGCGGAGATGTCACCATCGCCGGCTTTGATGTCTTCGAAAAACCCCTCGAAGTCAAGAAAAGAGTCGGCTATCTGCCGGAAGTGCCTCCGCTCTACGAGGACATGGATGTAGCCGCCTACCTGATTTTTGTAGCCCGGATAAAGGGAATACACCGAAAGAAGATTATCGAAGAATGCGCACGGGTGGCGAGAGCTTGCGGATTGCCGGATGTCATCGGCAGAAGGATCGGCAACTTGTCGAAAGGATTCAAGCAAAGAATCGGTCTGGCTCAGGCACTCTTGGGGGATCCCGAGGTGCTGATTCTGGATGAGCCGACTATCGGGCTCGATCCCAACCAGATTGTCGAAATACGAGCTCTGATTAAGCAACTGGCTGAAAAACACACCGTAATTTTATCTACTCATATTTTACCGGAAGTGACTCAGATATGTTCAAGAGTGGCGATTATTCACCGCGGTAAAATCGTTGCCGATGCAGCCATCGAACAGTTAACCTCCGAAGATCGTTCACTGGAACAGACTTTTCATGAACTGACACAGCAGTAGGAGAGGGTTATGGGAAACATACGCGCTATCCTGAGAAAGGAACTGCAACTGATTTTCACGACACCGGTAGCCTATGTGGCTTTCACCGTGTTTACGATTATCTCCAGTTTTTTCTTCTTGCGGATGCTGGCGGGCTTTCAGCGCCAGATCATGATCGCCACTCAGATGCGGCCCCAGAGACTGCAGTATTTGAATTTTACCGATGTAGTTTTGCAACCACTTTTTTACAACATTGCCGTGGTTTTTATTTTCGTAATCCCGTTTATGACTATGCGCCTGATTGCCGAGGAACGGCGTGCCAAGACCTTCGAGCTGTTGATGACTAACCCGATCACACCGTTTCAGATTGCGGCCGGCAAATATCTAGCCAGCCTGGTTGTCGTCCTGGTTATGGTGGTTCTGGCCATGGTCTATCCGTTGCTGGTCTGGTTTTATGCTGTCGAGGGCGGCCCGGCCTGGGGCACGGTTTTTACCGGCCTGTTGGGATTGTTTCTGGCTGGGGCTGCCTTTTCAGGGATTGGATTGTTTATTTCGTCGTTGACCAGCTCACAGGTAGTGGCCGCGGCGATCACTTTCTGTACTCTTTTGTTGCTTTGGGTTGTCGGCTGGGCGGCCTCGGACAACAGCGGAGTTACCCGGGATATCCTGACCGGGTTGAGTGCCATCGAGCATATAAAAGGTTTTGCCTCGGGAGTAATCGAATTGAAGGATCTGGTTTATTACGTATCCCTGGCCGGTCTGGGCGTTTTTATGACCCAGCGGGCGCTCGAGGCCCAGCGTTGGCGCTAGATTGATATAGGAGAGCAGGCCAATGACCAAATTTGGACGGATACTCGGAATAGTCGGTTTCGTCTCGTTGCTCTCGGTGCCGCTGACTCTTTTTCTGTGGGACTGGAAAATTACCTGGGTTGCCATCGGGAAACTGGTTTTCGGCATCCTGGCGATAGGATTCTGGTTGAGTACCAACTACGGCAAGATTCGACAGACATTCCAGGGCCGCTCGGTTTTCTATACCGGCTTTGCCACATTGTACGCGATTATGGCGGTCGCGGCGGTCGTAGTGGTCAATTACATTTGTTACAAGTATCCCTACCAGATCGACTTCACCGAAGAGAAGATCCACACCTTGTCCGATCAGACCCTGCAGATATTGAACGGTCTGGAAAGTGATGTTGAGGTTGTTGCCTTTTATGGCCCCAAGGAACGGGAATATGGAGCAGTCCGTAACTATCTCGAACGCTACCGGCAGGCCTCGGCCCGCTTTGTATATGAGTTTGCCGACCCGGTTGCGCGCCAGGATCTAGTCGAGCGCTATAAAATTCACCAGGGCGGCCCGCGCATCATTGTCAGTTATGAAGGCCGGCAAGAGAGAATCAAGCTGGGGGGTAGCGAGCAAAGCGGACCCGAGGAAGCCATCACGACGGCCTTACTCAAAGCGACCGCCAAAGGAGACAGGGAGCGAATCTGTTTTGTAACCGGCCATGGAGAAAAAGCGCTGTCCGGAGATGATTCACGCCAAGTCATCTCTTTATTTGTTCGAGACATGCTGGGCGAAGGTTTTGACAACGACACAATCTCCCTGCTCGAGCAGGCCCGGGTGCCGGCGATCTGTCAAGCCGTTGTTCTGGTTGGTCCCAAGGAAGATTTGGCCGAAGGCGAACTGTTGCTATTGAAAGAATTTCTTCAAAAGGGTGGCCGACTGTTGGCGTTTCTGGGCGCCATGGACAGCTCTTCATTGAATAACCTGCTTAAAGACTATGGAATTCAGATTGGCAATAATACGGTAATTTATCCCAAGGGCCAAAGACCGCTCTATGTAGTCAGCGATCCCAGGCGCTATCCTAGAAAGCACCCGATCTTCTCGCGTTTTTTCAAGTCGGGCATGATTGTTCTTCAGCAGCTCCAGGCTGTTTTGCCCTTGGCCCGCTCGGTCAGCGCTACGGCCGATATGCCCCGGGAGTTACAAGCGACTGAATTGGTTTTATCGACTACCCGGGCCTGGGGCGAGACGGACACAATTGCCGATGGAGTTCAAGTTGTATTTACAAAAGAAACAGATACGCCCGGCCCGGTCCCCCTGGCCGTGGTTGTGGAACACAAGCTGAAGTCGGCGGCCAGCAAGAACACAGGCTTGGGCCGGATTGCAGTCTTTGGTTCTTCATTGATGGTCACAGATTCGGCCTATCGAGTTTTTCCGTTTAACCGCAATCTGATCATGAACACTCTGGCCTGGTTGACGTACGCCGAAAAGAAAATTGCCATTCGTCCACGTTTCCGAGAGGCCTCCCTGTTGAGACTGAGCCAGTCGCAGATGAAGTTCATTACTTTTTTCTCGACCGACATTTTACCGCTGTTGATCCTTGGGCTGGGAATTACTATCTGGCAAATCAGGAGATGGTCCTGATGACTTACCGTACGCGGACCCTGGTCAAGGCGATGATTGGATTAGTTGTCCTGACCGGGCTGAGCTTCTTTGCTTACCACGGGGTCTATCGATCCGGGCATCGTCAGGCTCGCCAGCAAGTCGAGGCCCGCTTGGTATTGAAGTTCGACAAGCAAAGCATAGCCCGACTATTAATCCAGCAAGGGTCTAGTAAAAATGTCCTGATTCGGACAGGAAAAGACAGCCAACAACAGCCGACCTGGGGCCTGGTCGAACCGGTCGAGGACGAAGGTGACCCGGTAACGATTAACAGCCTGCTGGGTGTTCTTCAGAGAATGGAGACCGTCAGGGTCCTAATCAAGCAAGACACCCAAGAGCTGGCCGACTATGGCCTGGCTCCTCCCCGGGCCAGGATTGAATTGACGACCGACCAGGGCAACCAGCTGGGATTGTTGATCGGCAAGAAGAACTCTTTTTCTGATGTTCTCTATCTTCAAAGACAAGCAGAACAAGACGTCCTGGTTGTCAAGGGAAAGCTGGAAAGATCTTTGCTTAGAAAGACTTTTGACCTGAGGCGCAAGCAGCTTATGAGGATTGACACCCGGCAAGTTAGAAAACTGAGGATAATAAACTCCAAGGGCCAGATTGAGCTTGAGAAGAAAAATGATGTTTGGCAGATAAACTCACCCATCGTAGATCGGGCCGACCAGGCAGAGGTATCAAAGATTCTGAACACGATCCATTCTCTGCGGGCGATCTCTTTTATCGAAGATGGGCAAACACAAATGAAGGCCTATGGCCTGGACCCAGCCGGAATAACGATCGAGTTGGATGTCGGTGACGATCTGCAACTCAAATCTATTGGGCTTGGTCACGGCAGTCTGGAGGAAAATCGGTCCAAGTCGTTTGCCCGGCGCGTTGAGCCCCCCGGACCTGTAGCCGAAATAGGCCGATATCAAATCAGCAACCTCGACAAACAGCCCTTTGATCTCCAGGCCAAGGCTCCGCTCGAGTTCAACCAGGCCGATGTCTTCAAGATAAAAATGGCCAGTAGTGAAAAGCTGGTTGTACTCGAAAAAAAGATAACTGCAAAAAAACCCCAGAAAGACAAAAGGCCGGGCCCTAAAGAGTCATGGTCCCTGGTATCTCCGGTTTCGGCGCCGGCAAAACGGCCTCTGGTAATGACATTTCTGCGGGGGCTAAGAGGTCTCAAGGCAAAGAAATTCGGGGGTGTGAAAGCCAAGCTTGAACTTTCCAAATTCGGTCTCGAACAGCCCGAACAAAGCATTCAGCTATATGACGAAAACGGCAAAGAAATCGGGAACCTGAAGGTTGGCGCCTCGACCCAGGCGGGTGTCTGGGTTGTGGGGACATCTCTCGACAAGGTTTGCTGGATCGACAGGCAGATTATTCAGGGGCTTTTTTTGAAGCCCGAGAAAATCAGAGACAGTCAGGCCAAATAGACTGGAAAAAAGTCTTGATTTTTTAGGGCTAAAGGCCATATATTCGTCCGCTCCTAACAAAGGGCAGGTCTCAGGAGGTTTGAATATGGCCCGTGTGACGGTCGAAGATTGTTTGAGAAACGTTCCCAATAGATTCGCTCTGGTTCTGCTGGCTACCAGGCGAACCCGCCAACTTCTCGATGGGGCTAACCCTTTGGTTTCTGCCAAGAACAAATTGCCCATAATTGCCCTTAGAGAGATTGCCGCCGGAAAAGTACGTTACCGCCCCGAAGACAAAGAAGACTGAGTATGAACTGATTCACTGGAGCCATTGTGAACCAGACACGCAACGGTCGCCAGGCATCCCGCCATCCCCTCGAGGCAGAGATCGAATTGGGTGACGGCTTCATGGGTGGTGAACTCAGTTTTGATAGCCACAACGCCAGTGAAGGGGGCCTTTTCCTTATATCCGAGCTCCTGTTGGAGGTTGGCGAGACTTTCTGGATTTCATTCACCCTACCCGGTACCCAGATGGCTATTCGCACCCGCGGAAAAGTGGCCTGGGTCAATCGCAACCCTGATGAAAATGATCCGACCGATCGACCAGGCATGGGAATCCAGTTCCTTGATTTGTCGGAAGCCGAAAAAGAAGCCCTGGCCGTCTTCCTGCAGGAAGGCTAGTTCACTTCGATTACAAGCGGGTTACTCTCGAGCGGCCATTGCTGTCCGCCGTCGGGAAAACTCCAGCCACCGTCAGGTGTGACCGAACAGGGGATCAGCGTGTTTTCAGTGTCACGGGTTTGAGCTGTAATATTCACAAGCCCGGGAGAAATTCCCTCGACAATCAGGCGTTGTCCAACAAGGTCGTCTTCTTCACAATCTATTTCGATTTTTCCGGCTTGGTCCACCAGCCAGAACAACGAAAGCGAAATATCTTCGGTTTGCCCGTTATCGTAAAGACCATGGGCCTTGAGCACGGAGCGCTCTTCGACCAGTAAAAAATAATGACCGTCACCCGACGGGTTCTTTCCGGAAAGAGTGAGCTTGATTTCGATCAGCTCTCCGCCGGGAGTGTCTTCCGGTTCGCAGCCGGCCGGGCCGCCGGCCAGCAAGAGTAAAATCAAGCCCAAGAGAATTTTGTTCTGGAAGACTGCCATGCCCGGCCTATCTCTTGAGTTTTTTCCGCAGCCAGCCCTTCTTGTCTTCTTTTTCTTTGCGAATCTTGAGAAGCCGCAGCTCGCGGGCGATATCCACGTCGTTGGGGTTGCATTGATAGGCCAGCTTGAGGGCTTTGAAATAACCTTTATCATCTCTGAGATCTTTGCTAACTTGAGCGAGAAACTTGAAAGTCAGAAAAGAATCCGGAAATGCCTTGCCGACATCGATCAGACTGTCTTTGGCCTTAATGCGCCGTTCCAGGATCGGGGCTTCTTCTTCCCTCAGAAACTCCAGCCATATCTTGAGCGCTCGATAGTCACCCTTTTTCGAATCGAAATCGACGGCCCAGCGAACTGCTTCGGTGGCCTTGACGTAATCCCTCTTTTTGAAAAAAACCATTGCCTTGCCGAATTGAAATTTGGCTTCTTCCGGACGTTGCTCGCCTTTGCCGCGAGATTCGACTTTCTTGTCGTAGGCCACCCGGAGATTGGGATCTGTCAGGGTATCATGGGCTTCGTTGAGGCGCGCGAAAATGACATCCATCCGATGGGCGAGTTCTTCATCGCCGGCCCCGGAAACACGGTCGGGATGATACACTTTTGCCAGTGAAAGGAACGCCTTCTTTATCCGGTTGGTGTCGGCGTCTTTTTCGACCTCGAGAACTTGCCAGTGATTACCGATTTTTACCTGGTCGAACTTGGTGTTGATTTTCTTTAACAGTTCATCTGAAACAGTTGATTTGCCTTTTGCTGAAGCTCCAGGCCCTGGGCTTACTGCCCCTGGCGAAGCCGGGCGGGCCGGCCGGGCGCCGGTTGTGGGCCGGGTAGCCGCTTGAGCCGGTCGCCTGGCTGCCGGTTGCCTGGCTGGTGCGCCTTTACCCTTCTTGATCGGTGTGGCGAAATCAGCTTCTTCCAGTTCCAGCATTCCGCAATACATAAGCGCCAGAAGCATCATCATGCCGGAGGTCGGGCCGCTCTTGGTCGAGCGTACGAATTCCTGGGGCAAGCGAAATTCACGCAGCAGGTCGGCATCGGCAACGTCATCGGGTGGAAACTCGAACAAGTCCTTGCGCTCTACGAACTTGCCGGTAACCTTGCACGATCTGCCAATCAAGGCCGCCAATCCCTTCTTCAAGTCGTCGGACTTATAAGAGTTCTTTATCCCGTTGTAGATCAAGGCAAATGGGTTGACCCGGATTGGCTCCATCGGCGGAGGCAGTTCCTCGTCTTCGAAGAATTCGTAGGTACCCTTGCTCAGCGAAAAAAGACGGGACAACTTTCGGGCCAGCTGCAGAGACAGGGCCCGTTCGAGTTGTTCATCCTCTAAAGAGCCTGTGCCGACCAGAAATTCACCCTGGAGCTTCTTGGTTTTTGCCATCTCCATCAACGATTCGTTGAAGGCGGCATCGTCGATCATGTTGAGTTCGCGCAAGACCGTACCGAGAAAGTCCTGAGATTTCGGAGCGTGAACTCCTGCGGGAAATCCGTCTTCGAAGAAAATCCAGGGCTTGGAATCTTCGGCTTCGATGCGCAAGACCCCGCTAAACTTTTCGTCCAAGATATGCGCGATCAGGACCGGCAGGGGCATTTCTTCCAGATCCCCCTTGAGAGCAAACGCCGGTAAATAATCTACATTCATGGGTCAGAGTTTACTGCAAGGGCCCCGGCATTATCAAGTCTCTCATATAAGCTATTTGCTGCGGATCTTGGCCCCCTTCTAATAAAACCAAACAGACGATACAATCCTACCCAGACAACGTGATGGGCTGTGCATCATAAGGTCAAGAATGCTCTTTTTGGAGGTAACTATTTGCCATGTTTATCGTCGCCGTTACACGCTGGGCGAGACCTTTCGATCAGGAGCTGGCCACCCTGGCCCCAATTCTCAACATAGGCCAGTACGATCTCAGACTTCGGCTGGCCGGTCCGCTGCCGGTTGTGGTGGCCCAGCGTTTGGAAGAGGATTTTGCAAAAAAAATCTTGGCCGTACTTGTTGAACGCGGACACGGGGCGCTGGCCTGCGATGCGAGTCAGGTTTCCGGTTCCGAAGAGATGTTCACTCCGCGTATTTTTGCCTTCGAGAGTATGTCCTTTGTTATCCTGGACAAGGAACAGCGCCAGGTGCCTTTTGCAGACATACTGGCATTGATCCAGGCAACCTGCTCGATATCCGATACAAAAGCGTCCACCAGCAAGAAGAAGAAATTCAGCTTGACCAGAACCGCAATGACGGGCGGGTTGGTGCGTTCGAAAAAGGTTTCCAAAGAATCTCGGGTTGAGTCGGTTGAGCGCCAGCAGGTGCTTTACGTATTTCAAAGGACGGGGCAAAATCCAATATTCCTGAGTGAGTCGCGACTACAGTATTCAGGCCTGGGCGACAAGATGAAGGCCGCCAGCCCGGAGAACTTCTCTAGCTTGGTGACACTCCTGAGAGAACAGGCACCCGCGGCATTTTACGACGATCGCCTGGCCAGACAACCCCGCGCAAGCGGTCAAATTCGCGTATCCGGAAGTGCGAAAGACCGCAAGATTGTACAATCGAATGCGTCGGAAAACGATCTAGCGGTCCACTTGATTGTGCAAGCTCACTTACTGCAGCAGCTTTAGCGGGTGGCCGAGGCTGAGCAGGATTTGCGCTTGATGGTATGGCCGTGTCCGCGCTTGTACTGTTTCGAGATCTTGACCGGCAGCCGGCCGGTGACTGAAATTTGGCCGCTGATTGCGCGGGCGGCGGCAACTTGTGCCGAGGGCAGGTAAGAATAAGTACAGATGTAGGCGTCGACGCTGGGGAAGTTGCGAAAGAAATAGGGCGAACTGAAAGAGACCGCTACGATCGGGACCTTGATGCGGCGCTTTAGTTGCTGAACCAGCCAGGCCTGGTAGGCATTGACTACTGCGACCACTACCGCCTGCTTGCCTTTCGACAGGCTGAAGATCTTTTCGAGATCTTCGCGGCGCCGTTTCTGAGAGGGAACTCTTTTGGTGATCAAAATTCTGCTGCCCGGTAAAAGGCGCTTGAGTTCGTTCAAGAAAATCCTTTGCGGGCCGACGGCCAGTACATTTTTGCCGTCGCAGAGCGGGACAATCGAGTTGCGGTTGCGCACCAGAGTAACTGCCCGGTAGGCAATCGTCTGCACCAGGCGGGCATGCAGTTTGTTGGGAAACAACTTGGATAGTTCCCTTTTCTCTGTTACCAGGGCATCTAGCGTCCCGCGGGTGGCCTTGAGCCTGAGAATTCTCCGCACGGATTCGTCTATGCGGGTCAGCGGTATTTTGTTTTGCTTGACGGCCTGAAGCAATGCCTCGTAAACCTCGTGCTTCTTATGCGCTGTCCAGATGACCATAACGATATCGGCCCCGGCCAAGATGGCCTGCACGGCGGCTTCTCCGGAAGTCATGCGTTCGGCGATTGCGCGCATTTCCAAATCGTCGGTGATGACCAGGCCGTCGAATTTTAATTCTTTGCGCAACAGCTCGCTTATGACGGCGTGTGAAAGCGAAGCAGGGGAACCACTCGGATCGACGGCCGGCACCTGGACATGGGCGGTCATGATGGCGTCCAGGCCGGTGTCGATCGCCGCACGAAATGGAATCAGTTCGGTTTGTTTGAGCTGCTCGAGGCTCAGGCTGATTACCGGCAGGGCGAAGTGAGAATCATTGCTGGTCGTGCCGTGGCCTGGAAAATGCTTGGCTACGGTAGCCATGCCGGCCTGCTGCTGACCTTGAATGAACTTGGTGCCCAATTCGGTGACCAGCTTGGGGTGATCTCCATAGGCCCGGATGTTTATGACCGGATTGCGCGGATTCCGATTTACATCCAGGACCGGGGCGAGGTTCATGTCGACACCCAGCAGGCCCAAGTCGATTGCATTGGCCTGGCCGGCCAGAAAGGCCAGGACCGGATCACGCGTGGCCCCGAGGGCCATGGCCCCGGGCAGAACCAGCACGTCCGAACGGACTCTGACAACGTTGCCGCCTTCTTGATCGATCGCTACGAAAGGCTGGATTTCTTCGCGCATAACTTCGCGTACGTCGCGGACCAGCTTGGCCAACTGCTTGGTGCCGGTGATGTTGCGGCTGTATATGGCTACCGAGCCGATGTGATGCTCGATCAACAGTTTGGCAATCTCGGGACCCATTTGCTTGCCCCCGAAACCAACCATCATCAGCTGGCCGACTTTTTGTTCGACAGACATTTGGCCCAGTATTTTTTCAACCCGATCGGAAATCGGGCCAGCTTGACCTAAGATTAGACTCGAAATCAGCCCCAGGAGCTGAAGCAGGCCGGTTATCATCCCGCGTCCTTGCGGCCGACCGTTATCGAAGCAGTTGTTGGATCGGGCGGGACGGAAATTTCTTTAAGGCGCTTGAGCAGGGGAGCGATAGTATTTTTGTAGCCCGACAGCTGGGCTTTCGGGACGGGATCGGCCGGCGGAAATTTCTGTCCAAACGGGTTTACGTGGTTGCCGTTTTTCTTCATGCCATAGTGAAGGTGCGGCCCGGTTGAGCGGCCGGTCGAACCGACGGTGCCGATGACTTGCTTCTGGTCGACCCGGGCACCCTTGCGGACGCCTTTTGCAATACTGTGCAAGTGGGCGAAGATGGTTTCGTATCCATTGGCATGCCGAATTACGACCAGTTTTCCACTGATGCCTTTGCGGCCGGCAAAAGTTACCGTGCCGTCTCCGGGCGCCCAAATCGGAGTTCCCCGCGGAGCGGCCAGGTCTACGCCGAGGTGTCTCTTTGAAAAACCGAGAATCGGGTGAACGCGCATACCGAAGACGGAGGAGATTCTGCTAAACTTCAAAGGTGACTTCAGAAACGCCTTGCGCAACGATTCGCCGTGTTCATCGTAAAAACCGATTCTTTGGTTGGCTGTTTGATACAAAAAGGCGCGATGATCGCCGATATCACCACTGTATTCCGCCGCCAGGATGCGTCCGTAGCGGACAAAAGTGTCGTTGGCCATGATTTTTTCAACCAGCAGCTTAATCGTGTCGCCCGGATGAGTATCAATGTAGAAATCGATGTCCCAGGCAAAGATGTCGACGAGTTCAAATACCAGCGCCGGCGACTCGCCACTACGCTCCAGCGAGGCATACACAGAACCCTTTATACGAATGGCGATTGAGGCCAGTTGAACTTCGGCATTTTCTTTAACCTGTCGACCGACCAGTTTTTTCGAAGAACGCTTCACCCGGTAAGAGACAATTGGGGACTTGTAATAGGTGAAACGCTCGATTCTGCCGGTCGGCGAGCGAAGCATGTCAAAGCGTTCCCCGGCACGGCAACGTCGGAAATCCATTATGTTTCGCAGCGACGCAATAATCGAAAACACTTGCGATCGTTCGAGCCCCTGACGACTCAAGGCGGTCACGAACGTGTCACCATTCTCGATCGAGCCGGAAATGCGCTGACACCATTGATCGAGAGATCTCAAGCCGGCAATTGCCTGGGCTTCTTCGAGATCAAAGCGCAGGCTGGAGTTATGTGGCCCCGGTTCGGATACAATCGAGCCGGAATCGCGAATTCCTGAAATGCCGTTAATTTCGCCCAGCTGACTGGCAAACTTGGACGAACAATCACTGTTCTGGTTTTGCTTCCGAGTGGCAAAGCTTGTTGCTGGTTCTTCATTTATTAATGAGGACTGCTGGCTGCCGGGAAGACCTTTGAAAAAAATAAGATATACGTTCAAAGCGCCAAGACCTGCCAATAACAAGATCCAGCCCTTTTTAATTTTTCGGCGCCGGTGATGGCGCCTGAGGGTACGGTTGGTTCCGTGGTAAAGACGCACAATAAAAATCAGGTACCACGGGTATCGTTAAAAGTCAAAAAAAGTCACGGAGATAGGCGAAAAACAGGTGATTTGGTACCTTTGTTTCTTGAATAGCCAGGATAGGGTTCCTATAATCCCCCAAGCATGGGAAAAAACTCCAATTGGGGCGGCCCGATGTCTGATGATCAGACTCGCAAGGCCGACATATCGGACATAGAGAAAAAATCTACCCAACAGGAGAGCTTTCTGATCGAGATATATGGACCCTCACTGGGCAAGAACCATCCCGTCTCTCGGGATGTGATGACAATCGGACGTGAAGCGACAAATTCAATCCAGATCGACCATGAAAACGTGTCGCGCACACATTGCCAACTTGAGCGGGTCGCCCCGGCTATTTATATCGAGGATCTCAACAGCACCAATGGCACTTATCTCAACGACGTTCCGATCAAACGCGAGAGATTGCGTCACGGAGATCTGATAAAAATCGGCGGGGTAGTTTTCAAGTTCATCAGCGGCGGCAATGTCGAAGGACTGTATCACGAAGAGATCTATCGCATGACGATAACCGATGGACTGACCCAAGTGTCTAACAAGCGCCACCTGGTAGATTTTCTCGAGCGCGAGATAGCCCGGACTATTCGCTTTGGAAGGCCCTTGAGCGTGATCATGCTGGATCTCGATCACTTCAAGAAGGTCAACGACACTTACGGTCACCTGGCAGGAGATTTCATTCTCAAGGAAACATGCGACATTCTTAACAAGCTTGTTCGCCGGGAAGAGTTGCTGGCGCGCTACGGCGGTGAGGAGTTTGTTATTGCCCTGCCGGAAACCGCCTTGTCGACTGCCTGTACGATTGCAGAAAAAGCCCGGCGCATGGTGGAGCGCCATGAGTTCACATTTGCCGGGACCGAAATTCGTGTGACCATTTCTTTAGGTTGTGCTGAATTGTCTCCGATGGCCGCCGATCCTAACAACTTCCTGCGGGCCGCCGACGAAAGGCTTTACGAAGCCAAGCGAGCCGGCCGCAACCGAGTAGCCGGCTAATCTCCCGTGAAACCGGCTGCATTCTTTGATCTTGACGGAACCCTGCTGACCGCTAATAGCGGCGGCCTGTGGATGCGTTCCGAAAGACGCCAGGGACGAATTTCTTTTTGGCAGTTGATCCAGGGGACAATTTATCTGGCGGCTTACAAGTTCAGCGTTCTGGACATGGACAAGGTTATGACCAAGGCCCTGCAGACAGTCAAGGGAGTCGAAGTGGAAATTGTTCGGCAACGCACCCATGACTGGTACAAGCGAGAGGTTGCCCGGTATGCCGCGCCGGGGGCCGAGGCGGTCCTGGCCGATCATCGCGCCAAGGGCCATAGACTGGTTTTGCATACCTCGTCCTCACCATATGAATCCGAGATCGCCAGCCAACAGTTCAAGCTGGATGCTTTCATTTCATCGCGCTTCGAAAGCGAGGGAGGGATTTTGACCGGTCGGCTGGACGGTCCGGCTTGCTATGGCAAGGGTAAAGTGGTTTTGGCCTAAAAGTACGCCCGCCAGCACGACATTGATCTGGATGCCAGTTATTTCTACACCGATAGCCACAGCGATCTGCCGATGCTCGAACGGGTGAGTCACCCGATGGTCGTGCATCCCGACCCCAGATTGCGACGCCTGGCTAAAAAAAGAGACTGGCCGATACTAGATTGGCACTAGGTGGTTTTGGGACGGAGACTAGGCGACCTTCTTTGCTTTTTTCTTGTTGTACTTCTTCAGGTATTTGTCGATCATTTTCGTGAAGGCCTTCTTGGGCTGGGCGCCGATTTTGGCATCGACGACATCCCGTCCGTCGAACAGCAGAACGGCCGGGATAGATCTAATGGTCATAGCCATAGCCACCTGGGTGTTATCTTCCGTATTCAGCTTGACGACCTTTAGCTTGCCCTTGTACTCAGTGGCTAATTCCTCGATGATTGGCGTCAGCATCCGGCAAGGACCGCACCAGGGGGCCCAAAAATCGACCAGAACCGGCCGGTCGGCATCGATGACTTCGCTTTCGAAGTTATTATCTGTTACATTAGTAATATTGGCCATTTAGAGCCTCCCGTGGTTCAGTTGTTATTGGTTTCTATTAGTACTGAGCCATTAGCAGCCGGGCGAGTGTCGCTGTTTTGTGGTTTTTTTTATAAAAATTGCAGATTAGAATGCAAAGGAACAAGTCCGGGATCGACTCATGCCAAAAAAGACAAGAAGCTGTCCGGGTTTCGTAGCCATGTTGAAATCCGGACAACCGGCTGCTTCGTTGACCGAGCAGATCATTGAGTGCTTCTCTTCGGAAATGCACAAGGCTGCAATATACCGCTGTAAGAACCCGACCCAGGCCGAAGATGCTTTCCAGGATACCGTCGAATTAGTCATCGGGTCGCTGGATGGTTTTCGAGGCGATGCTTCTTTGAGGACATGGTTGTACCGCCTGGTGAATTCCTCCTGCGCGAGGATGCAAAGAGGTCGCAAGAACAATCCAAAATACAATAAAGCCCTTGAAGACTTGCCGGCCGATGTCGAGTCGGAGAGTGGCCAGCCGGGCCAGGAAGTTCAGCTATTGATCTCGGAACGTCTGGACATCTTGGGGCGTGTTCTAGAAGAGATTGGAGAGCCCAACCGCGAGCTTTTCTTGCTGCATGAAGGACAAGAAGTTTCGCTGTCTGAGTTGGCGGATAAATTCGGCCTTAGCATTGACGGAATCAAATCCAGACTTAAAAGAACTAGAGCCAGGCTGCGGGCCAGGTTGCTTGAAGTTACCGGGGGAAAGGATATAATTTAGATCTGAGATTATTGGAGGATAGATTCATGCCGATGTATGAGTATTTGTGTAACAAGTGCAAAAAGTACTACGAACTCCTGCGCTCGTACTCCGAGCGCGATGACCTGAGCGAATGCCCGCACTGCAAGGCAAAAGCCATAATGACTCGTTTGCCATCTTTGGCCAGTGGCTCCGGCCACTCGAAACCGAAAAGCAGTAGCAGCTGCGGCCATTCGCACTCGGGCGGCGGGTGATCGGTCTGACCGATCCACTCCGGTCGGAGTGGTTGAATCAGGACTAAAAAGAGCGTAACACAACAATGCCGTTTCCCTATTACCAACGCCTGACCGCCAATCAAAAAGCGATCTATCGCTTGAGCGATAAAGTTTCCGAAATTCGGCTGAACAACGTTCGAAAGTTACAGTCTTTTGCGGCCGATCTCGATCAGGCCCTGCAGTCTGAACGCCGGATTGAAGTACAGCAGGCAGTCAATCGCTTGTGTCGGCAGATTTGCAAGGATCTTAAAGTCGAGAAAGTAAATGTAAAGGTCTTGCTCAAGCGGCCGAGTGATGCCGAGGGCGAGCTGCACGGACTGTTTGTTCGCGAGGAGGGCGAGACGGCCCAGCTTACGGTCTGGATGCGAACCGCTAAACAGAAAAAAGTCGTCGCCTTCAAGACTTTCTTGCGCACATTACTGCACGAGTTATGCCATCACCTGGACTATAGCCTGTTGAATCTGGCCGACACTTTTCACACCGAGGGGTTCTTCCGGCGGGAATCCAGCCTGACCGAACAGCTTGTTTTTAAAGATACAAAAAATGCGAGCAAGCCCCCCCCTGTTGACGATGTCCCGGTTCAGAAACCACAGACTGTACTCGGCAAGAAAAAGCGCAAGGCGCTGCAGATGGAGTTGCAGATCGGGGTGTTAGCAACCAGAAAATAAGCCGGAATGACTGATTTCAATGCAGTCTCAGGTTTTTTTGGGATGAAAGCCGGCATCCACGATGGCCTGGACAACGAGATCTTCATCTGCGCTGTCATCGAGATCGAGCCAAACCAGCTTTGTGGCCGGGTCGGTGTTTATCGAGCCCACACCGGGCAAATCAGTGACCGCCTTGGTTATCGTGGCGGCGCAGTGTTGACAGGTCATGTCATCGACGCGTAAGACGAATCCGTCCTGGGCCGGGCTTTTACGGCGCTTGAACCAGGCTGCCGTTCTTAGCATGAGATGGTAAATGGTCAGCAGACCCAGCAGGCTGCCGCTGACCAGCTCAAAGGCATTCAAGCTTTGCATGTTGTGTGAGTGACCGGACACAACTCCCGGCAACAAGGCCGGAAACCAGCTGAAGAAGGCATCCGTGACGAAACCGGCGCCCAGGGCTCCGACAGTTAGGAATGCCAGGTAGATTGCCAGTATTCGTCGGCCGAGCATGTTCGAAACAACCGAAATCGTAGCCGCGTTGGTTGCCGGGCCGACCAGCAAGAAGATCATCGCCGCCCCGGGGCTTATGCCTTTCGCCATCAAGGCGGCGGCTAAGGGAATCGAACCCGAGGCACACACATACAAGGGTATGCCGACTGCCAACATGACCAAGTAGGACAGCATGCCCTGACCGACATATTTTTCTAAAATTCCGGGAGGCACCAGGTAACTGATTAGTCCACCCAGCAAAGTGCCGATCGCCAGTGGCTTGGCGATCCCACCCAGTAACTCTCCAAACCCATAGCCCAACCCATTTGCAATCCAGTTTTTATTTTCACGTGGGTGGGGTTGAGGGTTTTCTGCAATCTGGGCCGCCGGTTCATTTTTCCCAGATCGCACAAAGCTGGCCGCGATCCCGGCGCCTAAGCCGAGGATGAACGAAATGACTACTCGAATGACCGCAAATCCAGCCCCCAGCAAGGAATAGGTCGCCAGAATCGAATCGACCCCGGAGGTGGGGGTCGTCACCAGGAACCCGACTACCGCGCCGGAAGAAGCCCCACTCTTCTTTAAAGAAGCCGCGACCGGGACCACTCCACACGAGCACAGGGGCAAGGGAACACCCAGGGCCGATGCACGCAAGACCGAGCCGATCCCCGGCCGGCCAAAGTGCCGAGTAACGGTTTCAACCGGCATCAAAACGTGCATCAGGCCGGCTACAATAATGCCCAAGAAAAGATAAGGCGCCATCGCGGCCAGTAAATAGAACGACTCAACGGCAATACCTGTAATATGGTCAAGCACTCTTTTTTCCTCGTTGAAACTAATATAAGCCGCCGTCTCAATCTCACCTAATAGAATAATGCACTGGCAGGACTAGTAAATAGCCTGGATGTAGAGCCTGACAAAAAGGCTAAAAAACAATATAAATGTTGTGACTAGTAGATTTATTTACAATATATACATTGTATTTTCTTGACTATCTTACAATATATATGTTGTACTATTTGGCATTAGGCAGAATGTATTGCCACCAGAAGCTCAAGGAAGCGAGATCATGAACAAGAAGAAACTAATTAGAGAACAACTTGATGCCTCGCTCCAGCGTCTTCGTCCCCTACTTGAGGTTACGGCACCTCCTAAAGGTTGGATTCGGGCTATCCGTAACGCACTGGGAATGACTGCCAGGCAATTGGCTAATCGACTCGGTGTTGCTCAGCAGGCTGTGTCTCGGGTCGAGAAAGAAGAGCGGGCGGGCTCGGTCACCACCAAGACCATGCGCCGGATCGCAGACAATCTCGATTGTGTATTCGTATACGGATTCGTGCCACGCACAAGCCTGGAAGCGACTGTTGCCCAACAGGCGAAAAAAGTCGCGACCCAGCGTCTTGCCCAAGCGTCTCAAACTATGAGTTTGGAGAATCAAGCACTCAGCAAAAGAGAGAACGAACAAGCCTTAGCGGACTTGGTTGATGAACTCATACGAATGCTTCCTTCAGACTTGTGGAACAAATCATGATTGATTTTAAATGGCTGTGTATTGTGGTTTTTAGCGGGCCTTGTATGTTTATCGATAGCATGCCATTTAAATATACAGATGGAGGATGAAAGCCATGAAAATCAAAGCCAGTTTTTTCGGACCGATCAAGAGGCCCTGGCCGGAACAAACCCGGGAAGTCGAGATAGTAGAAAAAACGACCATTCGTGTGCTTTTAGAGTCGTTTGGCTACAAGGTTGAAGACATGCGTCGGGTGGCCGTGGTTATCAACGGCAAGAAGCAAGCCTGGGACACTGTTCTACGAGAAAACGACGACTTGCGATTTGTTCTGATGGCCGGCGGAGGCTGAAGCGGGAGCGAGATGGATTACGAGCAACTCACAGCGCACATTAAATTGAAAAAAAGCGCCCTGGTGGCCTTTTCCGGAGGAGTAGACAGCAGCCTGCTGCTGGCGGCCGCCTATGATGCCCTGGGTGACGAAGTTCTGGCTGTTACCGTTGATTCGGTGTTGCATTCGTTAGACGAGCTCGAGCAAGCCAAGGCAATCGCCAGCGGGCTGGGTGCCAGGCACAAAGTAGTTACCTTGGATGAATTATCCCTGCCCGGATTTGTCGAAAACCCAGTAGATCGTTGCTATCTATGCAAGCATGACCGTTTTGCCCGGCTGGTTGCTATAGCAAAAGACGAAGGTCTAAAACACGTTCTAGAAGGCTCGAATTTCGACGATCTCGGTGACTATCGCCCCGGTATGCAGGCAGTCAAAGAACTCGAGATCGAGTCCCCGTTTGTCGAGCTGGGCATAGCTAAAGAGGTTATCCGCAAGCTGGCCAGAGCACGGGGTTTAGCCTCTTGGTCCAAGCCCTCGGCCTCTTGTCTGGCCGCCCGGATACCATACGGTCAGGAGATTACCAAAGAGCGCCTCGAGCGAATCGGCCAGGCCGAACAGTTCCTGCACTCGCTTGGATTCGTGCAGGTCCGGGCGCGTGATCACGGGACAATCGTGCGAATAGAGGTTGCTTTAGAAGATATCGAACGTCTGGCCGCTGGCGACATGCGCAGCCGGGTTGTTGAGCGACTCAAAGAGCTTGGTTATTCATTTGTTGCGCTCGATCTCGGTGGTTATCGTAGCGGTTCGTTGAACGATGGACTTACTTGAAACCTCTTGCGCTGGTTTGTGTCATTTAGCTAGACTTTGCGTTAGACATTGAAGTCTTTGAATATTGAAAAAAGGAAAATGAAAATGGTGGATGATCATAAACCGGACGATAAGCAGCCCGATCAAACAGGTGATGTCGACAGCCCTCAAGAGCAAGGCAGTTTGTCAGGGGATGGCTATGAATCGGAAGATATCTTAGAAGGCGCCGAACCATGGGAGCCGATTGAGACAAAAATCGTTCTCGGGTCGTTTGGCGCAGCAATAATTTTACTGGTTATTTTCGCACTTCTTATTAACAAGTATATCTTGAATTGAAAACGATTGAGCTAAGATTAATCCACGACGGCAAGTTGTGGATCGCACAAAACGGGTCCCTAACTGCAAGCGCGAAGACTCTCAAAGATCTCGACTTAGAGCTTGCGAAAATAGTGAGGGCAAGTGAGCAATTTGCGGGAGAGCAAACCCTGGCAATTCGTATGAATTTTGACAATGTCGTAATACCGGAGTGGATCAGGCAGTATTCAAACCACTACTTCAACAGGGTCGTGACGATAAATATCAAGGGAACAAAATAAAGAAACAAGGGGAAACCATGTCCTCGATGCCTAGTTTGGAAAACAGAAGATGGTATTCCGGCATGTTGCAACAAGAAGATTGGTGGTCTGTCTGGCTTGGATTCACCTTCTTCTTTCTTGGTTTGTTGTCTATTTTTGGTCTCGATCTCGTGGGTTGGGTAGCTTATCCCTCGAAATGGATCGGGGCCGAAGGCCTGATGAATTCCGTAAAACCGCTTGGCAAGGGATATCAAGATCTGGGGATGTTCGGAAGTATTCTGGTTACCTATGTAGCCTTTACTATACCAACTGCGATCGGCGCTTATTGCATGCGCTGGGACGTGAAGAAATTCATTGGCGGCTGGACTTGCATTTTTGTGATTACCTATGTGATCTGGATTTTCGGGCATCATGCATTTTTTGCCAGCAATATGACCGAACGCGAAAAGTTTGGCCTGGATTACAGCCTTTCCTTGGGGGGCGGGGCATCATTCATAATGGCCCTGATGGTCGGACTGATCATCGGAAACTTTTTCAAGAGCTTTGCCAGGTACCTGAGTACGGCCGCCAAGCCGGAGTGGTTCATCAAAACTGCGATTGTTTTTCTGGGCGTCAAGGTCGGCTACATGGCGCTGAAGGCGTCCGGGTTTGTTTTTGAACTGGCCATCACCGGGGCCGCCGCAACCATAGTCGCCTACCTCATATTTTGGCCCGGGATATACTTGATTGCCCGCAAGCTTTTCAGCATGCCGCGCAAGGTCGCCGCGGTGTTGGCCTCGGCCATCTCTATTTGTGGTGTGTCTGCCGCGGTGGCTACCGGAGGGGCGGTCAGGGCCAAACCGATCATCCCGGTTATGGTATCCGCCCTGGTGGTGGTCTATGCAGTCATCGAACTGGTCATTCTGCCGCCGGTCTTCACGGCCGTGATGCTCGACGAGCCGATTGTGGCCGGGGCCGCTATGGGCATGGCGGTTAAAACCGACGGTGCCGATGCGGCCGCCGGGGCGGTCATGGACGAGTTGATGTGCAACAAGAAACTCGAGCGGGACGGGGTGCAATGGGGCGAGGGTTATATCACTACCGCCGCAATCATGACCAAAATCTGGATTGATATGTTTATCGGGTTGTGGGCCTTTGTACTTGCGCTGGTTTGGATTTACCGAATAGATCGGGTGCCGGGCGAGACCGTCCCCAAATCTGAAATCTGGCACAGGTTTCCAAAATTTGTGTTGGGTTACTTTTTTACCTGGTTTGCTTACTTGGCAATCCTGTTTCTGTTGCCCGATCATGCAGACGAAGCCAAGATCGGCGCGTTACCCGTAGAGAAAGGAATGCGCAAGCTGTTTTTCATGCTAACCTTTCTTAGCATTGGAATAATCACCGATTTCAAGAAGCTGGCAGAGTCACGTTTCGGAAAGATGATCGGGGTCTATTTTGTGGCTCTGTTCTTGTTTGTTATTCCTGTGGCGGTGTTGATTGCCTGGGTCTTCCATCATGGCATGACTGTGCCGTTGCTTGAATAAACTTCGCTATCTAACCATACACATCTTGTACAACGAGAGACTCCCGCAATGAAATTGTCCAGACGAGCTAGATATGCGCTTAGAATGATGGTTGCGATTGCAAGGCAGACAAAAGAAAAAAAGAGAATTAGCCTGACCCAGGTGGCCAAATTGACGGATTTGTCTCGGCGCTACCTGGAACAGCTGGCGATTGCGCTAAAGAATGTGTCTTTGATTGTCGGCAAAAGCGGTAAGACCGGTGGCTATATGCTCGCCAGGCCGGCTGCCGATATCAAAGTCGGACAAATCGTCGAGGCGGCTATCGGGCCGATCAACATAGTCGAGTGTCTGTCCCAACCGGATCTTTGCATGTTGTCTACCGGATGCGAGTGCCGCTGGTTGTATCAAGACATTAACGACAGAATAACAGATGTGTTGTATGGCTACAGCTTGCAGGATTTAGCGGATAAACGACACGACCACAATCAGCAATAATCTAATAAAAATCTCGAGTGAACCCTGATTAGTCGTCCTGGTTGATGTTATTTATCAAGCAGTTACAGGCTGCTTGAGTTTTCTCTTTACATCATACTCCGATTGATATAATAGGAATATAAGAACTACACCGACTCCGATTGTTTTAGTAGGAGTATAGCGACATGCTACTCAGGGAAATGATTGTACAAACATGAAACTTTCCAGACGAGCCAGATACGCCTTGAGAATGATGGTCTCGATTGTCAGACAGACCAACGGTAGCCAAGTTGTCAGTCTGAGCAGTATCGCTGAAGAGACCAGTATGTCGCGGCGCTATATGGAACAGCTGGCGATTAGCTTGAAAAATGCCTCGCTGATTGTCGGAGTCAGCGGGAAAGGCGGTGGTTACATGCTGGCCAGGCCGGCTTCACAAATCATGGTCGACCAGATTGTCGAAGCCGCGATCGGTCCGATTAACGTCGTCGAGTGTGTCGGTCAACCAGAGCTATGCATGTTGTCCGACGAATGCGAGTGTCGCTGGCTGTATGAACGCATCAACCAACGAGTCACAAATGCATTATCAGAATTTTCCTTGGCCGAACTGGCTGACAAATACTGGCCGCGCGTTGAATCAGAAAAGGAAGTTTATGGTGAGATTGCCAGGCCGAAAGGCAAGTGCTGAACAAACATGACCCGGGAGGCGAAAGAATGACAACCGAAAAAACCGTGAACCATACGAAGATAAGCCTGGTGCGCGACGACATCACCCTGATCGATGTGGATGCCTTCGTTTTTTATGCCCGGCCGGATTTGCAACTCGGGACCGGCATTGGCAATGCTATCGCGGTGCGCGGCGGGCCGAAAATCCAGGAGGCACTCGATAAACTCGATAAGCCCGAAGTTGGTCAGGTTCTAGTTAGCGAGGCAGGCAAACTCAAGGCTAAAAACATAATCCACGCTGTTGGTCCGGTCTTTCAAGAGGATGACACCGAAGGCAAGTTACGTACGACTGCGCAAAATGTCTTAGAAACAGCCGAAAAACACGGCGTTGAAAAACTGGCTTTACCGGCTATGGGTTCCGGCTTTTACGGGGTTGCCCCGGACATGTGTGCCAAAGTCACCTTGGCTGTAGTCAACCAGCACGTCAAGGGGCAGACAAAACTAAAAGAAGTTTTTTTCTGTCTGCCGGATCCCCGGGACATGATGCCTTTCCAGGCCCGCCTGGAAGCTCTGACTTGAGATCGGAGGCACCCTAAATGAGTGAGACCCTTCATTTTGCCGAGCACACCCTTCAAGAAGTAGCTCTGGGTATTATGGCAATTGTTTATACAATCCGTTTGATCTGGCTTTTTCGCTTCAAGGGCGGCAAAGAGCGGCAGCCCAAGACCGGCCTGCCGGGCACAACCAGGGCCAAGGGGATTGTCTACTCCTGGCTCAATGTGGCCATGCCCTGGGCCATGGAAAGTACGCGTAAAAAACTCTTCTTGTATCTACAATTCGTGATTTTTCATCTAGGGGTCGTGGCGGCCATCGGCTTGTCTTTTGTGATCCCCTATTTGCCGCAGTTGCTTACTTATCAGTTCATCGTAATCGGTTTGCAAATCTCGATTGGGGCTGCCTGTTTCGTTGGCCTGATGCGTATCGTCCGCCGGGCTGCCTCACCAATAATGCGCAAGATCAGTTCGCCGGACGACTATTTTTCGCTGATTCTGCTGACCTCATGGTTTTTCTTTGCATTCCTGGCGGTACCCAACAGCCTGGAAAACGGTGAAACGATTATGCTGGTCTATTTTATTTTGACGGCCTTCTTTTTGATCTATGTGCCTTTTTCAAAGATTTCGCACTACCTGTATTACCCATTCACGCGCTACTGGTTCGGCAAGTCAATGGGTTATCGGGGCATTTACCCGATGGTACGCAAGAGTAAATAAGGCAAGCCAGGAAAGGGATCAGCTATGGCAAAGCAAAGATCGCAAAAAGCGCAGAAAGTCATTGAGAGAATGGGACAGAAGCTCAACCGCCAGTTTGTCGGCTCGCTGGCCGCGTGTGTGCACTGCGGGATGTGCACCGACGCCTGTCACTATGTTTTGGCCAATCCCGGCGACCCGACCTTTGCCCCGGCCTATAAGGCCGATCGTATTCGCAAGTTGTTCAAGCGGCACTACGACTGGACCGGACGGGTCTTTCCCTGGTGGGTCAAGGCCGGCAGTGTCTACACCGACGAAGATCTGGAGGAGTTGAAAGATATCGTTTTCGGAAAATGTACAAATTGCCGACGCTGCTCAATCAATTGTCCGATGGGTGTTGATTTTGCATCCTTCAACCGCATGGCCCGCGGCCTGCTGGTTCATGTCGGTATCATGCCCGAAGGCGTATACGCGGTTTCAAAAGATCAGTGGGAACTCGGCAATCAGATGGGAGTCCTCCAGGAAGATTACCTCGAAACCCTGGAGTGGATGTCCGAGGAGCTTGTCGACGAAGTCGGCGATCCGGCTGCGGCCATTCCGATTGATAAGCAAAACGCCGATGTTGTCTATACGATAAATCCTCGTGAAGTGAAATACGATCCGCGCACGATCTCGAATGCGGCCAAGATTTTCTGGGCGGCCGGCGAGAACTACACAATGCCTACCGAAGGTTGGGACATGACCAACTTCGGCTTGTTCTCGGGCGACGATGAGCTTGGCGGAGCCGTAGCCCGCCGGGTCTATGACAAAGTCAAAGAATTGAATGGTAAAAAGTTGGTTATTTCCGAGTGTGGCCACGGCTATCGATCCACGCGCTGTGAGGGGCCCAACTGGGCCGGCTATGATGTCGATTTCGAGATGGAAAGCTCAGTAATTACCATGCAGCGCTACATCAAAGAGGGGCGTATCAAGGTCGATAAATCAAAAAACTTGGGATCGTATACATTTCATGACTCGTGCAACAACGCTCGCAGCTGCGGCCTTTTCGAAGAGCCGCGCGAACTGTTGAATGAGGTGGTTTCCGACTTCAAGGAAATGTACCCGAACCGGGCCGAAAACTACTGTTGCACCGGCGGTGGCGGGGCCATGTCGATGTCCGAGTATACGCCCAGTCGTCTAAAATCAGCCAAGATCAAGGCCGAACAACTCAAGGCAACCGGGGCCGATTTTGTAGTGACCTCTTGCCACAACTGCGAGGACGGTCTCAACGATTTGATCAAGCACTACAAGCTGGATATGAAAGTTACCCAGTTGGTCAATCTCGTGGCCGATGCGCTGGTTATCGAGAAAAAGGCCGAAGAACCGGCCGTCGATCAAGTCGCTGCTGTTGCCGAAGCGCCCAGCTTGCAGGGTTATACGATTCTGGTTGTTGATGACGAACCCGACGTACTTGAATTTCTCTCGGCCGTGCTCGGAGACAATGGAGCCAAAGTACTGACCGCTTCGGATGGCGAGCGCGGGATCGAGTTGGCCCGCCAGGAAAAACCCGACCTGATGACTCTCGATTTGTCCATGCCGGGAACAGATGGCGGCAAAGTCTATGAAACCATGCGAACCAATTCTGATCTGAAAGGTATAAAGGTGTGTATCATCACCGGCCGGCCGGAGCTGCGAAAATTGATCTACGACAAGGATATCATGCGGCCCGAGGGCTATCTGGACAAGCCGATCAATGAAGATGGTCTTTTGTTGAACGTCAGAAAGATTCTCGAACTTGGCAAGGAATAGGTACCTATTCCGTTTGAAATAGTCGAGGGGGTAGTGGATGACTCACCCATACCAGCGATTCTTTGAGGCGCTGCCGGGCTATTGCAGCGTCCAGGACAGAGATTTTCGCATCATCGAGGCTAACCGGCGCTTCCGCGACGATTTTGGAGATTACGAGAATCGTTACTGCTATCAGGTTTACAAGCAACGCTCGGAAAAGTGTGAAATATGCCCAGTCGATCAGACTTTTCGCGACGGTCAAAGTCACCATAGCGAGGAAATAGTCACCTGCCTCGACGGCCGCCAGGTTTCCGTGATTACCTATACAACCCCGATTCGCGATGAAGACGGCCAGATTCGGGCCGTGCTGGAGATGTCTACCGACATTACCGAAATTAAACTGTTGCTTAAACAAGTCAAGGAGAGCCAGGAGCGCTACCGGCTTCTGTTCGAAGATGTACCTTGCTACATCTCGATTCAGGACAAAGATCTCAATATTGTCGAAGCCAACCGGAGTTTTCGAGAGAATTTCGGGAGTCATTTGGGGTGTAAATGCTTCGAGATATACAAGCATCGCGATGAGGAGTGCCTGGACTGTCCAGTGCAAAGGTCTTTCGATGACGGCCAGGTACACCGCAGCGAAGAAGTAGTCTCATCAAAGAGCGGCGAACAAAACGTTTTGGTCTATACAGCGCCTTTACTGGGCGCGGATGGGAAGATCGCGCACGTCATGGAGATGAGCACCAACATAACCCCGATTCGCGAGTTGCAGTCTCAGCTGGAATCGATCGGATTGCTGATCAGTTCCGTTTCGCATGGGATCAAGGGTCTGCTGACCGGCCTGGATGGGGGTATGTATCTGGTTAACACCGGGCTGGACAAGAACAACGAGCAGCGTACCAGAAAAGGCTGGAAGATGGTTCAGCGCAACGTTGACCGAATTCGCAACATGGTCCTCAATATCCTCTATTATGCCAAGGAGAGACAACTCAACAGCGAAATCATTTCTATCCACAACTTGATTGAAGAAGTTCTGGCGGTGATCAAGGCCAAGGCAGACGACCTGGATGTAAAAGTGTCTTTCGAGGTTGAGCTGGAAGTTTTAGAACTCGAAGCCGACCCGGCCGCTCTGCGCTCATTGCTTATTAATTTGTTGGAGAACTCGGTGGATGCCTGCCGGGTCGACAAGAAAAAACCCGAACACCAGGTTGTTATCAAGGCCAGCAGTACTCCCGAGCAGGTTCAGATCGCAATCAGCGACAATGGAATCGGCATGGATCGGGAAACCAGAGAAAAGGCCTTTAGTCTGTTCTTCTCATCTAAGGGACAGGAAGGTACCGGCCTGGGGTTGTTCATCGCCGACAAGATTGCCAAAGCCCATCGAGGCAGCATAGTCCTGGAATCCGAGCCAAATAAGGGGACGATTTTTAAAATTCAGTTACCGAGAGGTTGTTCTGAAACAAATACAGAGCAGCAAAAAACGAAGAGGAGTGTCTAATGGCCGACGAAAAAAAAACAATCCTGGTTGTCGATGACGAACCTGATGTTCGCGAATACATAACCGCCATGCTCGAGGATAACGGTTACCTGGTCAAGACGGCCAATGATGGCCAACAGGCGTTGGACGCAATGGCCCAGGGCCTGCCGGATTTGATCACCCTTGATGTTTCCATGCCGGAAAAAAGCGGAGTTCGGCTCTATCGCGACATGAAAGAGAGCGACGAACGCAAGCATGTTCCGATCATCATGATCACCGGAGTAGACTCTACTTTTGAGAAATTCATTTCCAGCCGGAAACAGGTGTCCGCTCCGGATGGGTATATTCAGAAACCTATCGACCAGACAAAGTTACTCGAGTTGGTCAAGAAGCTGACTTCTTGATTGGATAGAATTTATCGGATCTAAGCCCGGGGGCCGGCCCGATCAAGCGTACTGCAAAAAGCAATGCTGTCCCCCACTTGACAGCCAATATCTCGGGCAATGATCGGGCATTTGGCCCTGAGCAGGAAAAAGATCTCGCGGCTCTGGGCCGACAAGGTTTCGTAGTTACCCTGTCCCTTTGCGATGACTACATCAGCCCTTAGAAAATGTTCCTGGAAACTTGCCGAGCATTTTTTCAAAATCGTCCCGGGCACATCTGTGCCATTGTCTATGACGGAGACAAGTTCGGTGATTCCGACGGCTTCGGCATCCTCGAGCGTGGCGTCATTAATGACCGGAGAACCGCGGACACTCAAGATGACTTTGTCAATTGGAAGTTGCTCGAGCAGCAAGCGGTCAAGGGCAATTTCACCGGCATTGTCGGCGATATAAAGAATGGTCCCGGCCGCCCTGACTGCGGATCGCAGCTCGTCGATGTTGTCTTTTGCCAGATGGCAATTAATCGTCTCCTCAATTGTATCAATAACGTCAGACTCGCTCAGCTCGCTTGAAATAGCGAAATCCATGATATTGCCGGCGATCGCTATCCGGACGGATGTTGCAAAGGCGTCCTTGTCATCTTCAATTCTTTTTCTCAATCCCGGAAGTAAAGCCAGCGCAAATCTATTTGAGTGTTTCTTGATCTCCAGATACGGGTCTGGATCACCCGTTTCTTGTCTGATAATCCGGTGAATCTCCTGACCCATTTCCGGAGGTGTGCGATCAAACGACCACTCGCTAGTCTTGCGAAGCACCCTTTTCATAACTCGCTGGTGAACCGCCAAGTCAGAAGTTATCATGCGGCAAGCCTGCAAGGTTTGCTTGAGAAAACAAGGTAGACAATCGAGAAATGTTTTCATTTGAACCGGGGCGCCCGCTAGGCCGTTATTTCTTTTCTCTGTCGGTCAAGAAAAGGAAAAAGGGAATGAAGCCGACCATGAAAACAGCCGCCAGGATGTAGCAAAGACCTTTGGTCGATGTCAGAAATTCTTGAAAGGTATGCATGGCTTCCTCCTGACCTAGTGCATGCCGCGCCATTCGGGGTGTTCGTACAGAATGGGCATGCGTTTTACAATCCAGCGAAAAGCGACTACTCCGGCGGTTACAATGGCCAGGGTTACCCAGATTTCCATCCAGTGAGGAGTGTAGCGCTGTTCTGCCGGCAGCTGCCAATTGAAGGCGAAGATCGAAACGTTTAGGCGATTAAAAATGATTCCAATTACGGTAAGCAATGCCGAAACTCTGATTAAGCCGGTTCTTCTTTCCCGGTAGCCGATTAAGAACAAGTAACAAGGCAAGGCAACAAAGCCCAGAAGCTCTACCAGGTAAAGTGTTCCGTATGGGGTAGCCAGATAATGCCATTTTTGTTCCAGCGCAATAGCCATTACCTTTATTACAAAGTAGAGCGCCAGAACGATTGCGCCGGCTTTGGCCAATCCGATGGTCAAATTGTCGAATTTCTCGGTGCTGATTTCAACCTGGTCGTGGAAGGCCTTGTGCGAGAGAAAGCCCTCGAAAATCACCATTGAAATTCCGGCCGCCACCGCCGAGACGAAAAAGTGTATTGGTATGTATGAGCTGTACCACAAGGGGTGCAGTTTTGTGGGCGTGACCGCGAACATTGCCCCCAGGGTCGACTGGTGCAGGGTCGACAAGAGCAGGCCGAAAATCGTCAAGGTGACTGTCATCGTTCCGACAAGCTTGCGCCAGCGTTTCCAGCCGAGCCATTCAAAGGCCGCCGGGGTAAATTCGACAAACAGAGTCGACAGGTACAAGGCCACACACAGAGCAATTTCGAACAAGGCA
>JAFDKH010000204.1 GCA_019307065.1 Deltaproteobacteria bacterium | reverse complement strand
TGCCGATTGAAACGCCTCGTCACAGACTTTGAACGAGCGCTGAACCAAATCCATGGTCAGCTGAACGAAAGTGTCAGAATCCATTACTGAGTTGAAATCGAAAACATTGCCTTCGTCATCAGTCATGACCTCGGGCACATGCACCTTGACTTTCTTCTTCTGGCTGAAGGCTTTCTTGGTTTCTTCGGCCACCTCTCGCAGGCGTTGCAGGGCAATGACGTCGTTACGAAGGTTAATGCCGGTTTCTTTTTGAAATTGATCGGCAAAATGATCCATCAGGCGCATGTCGATATCATCACCGCCCAGGTAAGTATCACCGGCCGTGGCTAAAACCTCGAAAGTATCGCCCCCAATCTCCATAATTGAAATATCAAAGGTTCCGCCACCCAGATCGTAAATAGCTACGCGTTCATGCAGGCCTTTGCCAAACCCGTAGGCCAGCGCCGCGGCAGTCGGTTCGTTGATGATCCGCAGCACTTCGAGGCCGGCAATCCGGCCGGCATCGTTGGTAGCCTGACGCTGGTTGTCATTAAAATAGGCCGGCACAGTTACGACAGCCTTTTTAACTGTCTGCCCAAGATAGGCCTCGGCAACTTCTTTCATCTCTTTGAGCACCAGGGCCGATATCTGAGGCAAGCTCAATTGCTCTCCGAGTATATTGACCCGGATAGAGTGATTTGGCCCTTCGACAATATCGTAGGAACAAACCGCCTGGGCCTTTTTGACCTCGGGCGAGAAAACAAAACGGCCGATTAGACGCTTGGCCGAATAAATAGTCTGCTTTGGGTGGGTCAGTAAGCGGCGTTTGGCATCGTTGCCAACCTGAATACGGCCGTCGTTTAGAAAAGATACGACTGAAGCCTGGGTATGCTCACCCCACTCATTCGGAATTACGGTTGGCTGACCATCTTCCATGATGGCAACACATGAATATGACGTACCTAAATCGATTCCAATTACCGGTTCAAATGCAGGCATGTAAGGCCACGTCCTTTCCAAATGAATGGCTTTTTCAAGCTTCAGAGTTTAGTTGGACAAATATGCCTCTGTCAACATCAACGAGACAAATCGGGTTTATATTAGCGGAGTTGGAACATAGAATCTAGTTTGACAGCAACGGATTCAGTTTATACCCTGGGAGCATGGCGTCTGAAGAGATCAAGGATACGGATAAACCTGCTGATCCGGATCCACAAGCCAAATCTGAAAGTTCCGGGCTGCTGCAGTCGGCTGCCAGCTTTCCGCAAGTCCTCCTGGCCGGCACGCGGGATCTGGCGCTCAACCTGCCGAGAAGAATATTCGAAATTGACTTTGACTTATCCGACTCTCGAGAGGAGCTTCGTAAAAAAGTCGCCTGGATAATCCGAATTAGATTCGTGATCAACCCCGCCGTCGTGGCCTTGATGTTTTTCTCCAATTGGCAGGGCTTGACAAAAGGTGCCTCGACTTTGAGCCGCGAGACGCTGATCTCGACCGCTATAGTAGCAGCTATTTCCATTGCTCTGAATGTTACTTACTTCATCGCTTTGAAGAAACAGAAATTCGAACTCCATAAATTTGTGTTTTTACAGTTGCTTCTCGACGTCGTGATCTTTTCCGCCTATATCTGGCGAACCGGCGGGGTTACCAGCCCGTTTGTTTTTTTGTACTTCCTGCCGATCATCGGCGGCAGCATTATGCTTTCACCGGCCTACGGCATGGCTATGGCCGCCCTGGGGTCTCTGGCGTTTTTTCTGATTGTCATTCTCGAATCCACCGGTGTTATCCCGCACGTCAGCTACTTCGTCGCCCTTGACCAGTTTGCTGAACGAACCAGCTATGTCGTTCTGATGATGATTGTGAATTTCTTCGCTTTCATTGCCGTAGCCGGGGCTTCCGGCTTTCTAATGAAGACCGTCACCCAAAAAGCCAAGGAGTTGAAAGAATCCAACTTGTTGCAGGAGCGCAAAGCCAAACTGTTCAAGATGCTTTACCAGGTAAACGAAGTTCTCCAGTATCACCAGGATATCGGCGAGGTACTCGACCGCATTTGCGATGTCCTGGTCACCGACATGAATGTTGATCGGGCCTTGATGTATATTGTTGACGGCAAGGAGCTGAAACTGCGCCGGGTAGCCTATCACAACCGTGTACCGGAATCGGAACACACTGAGCTACGGGTTTCTATCCCGCTTGACCCTGTCGAAGGCTTGACCGCTCGGGCAGCTGTGGAAAATCAAGCTTTTAATGTTGCTGATCCTTCAAACCATGAAGGCATCAATGTCGAACTCGCCAAAAAGATTGGGCTCAATCCCTTTGCGCTGGCCCCGATGGTCTTTCGCGGCCGGGTAGTCGGAGTGCTGGGCATTGATCGGGGCGAGGATTTCCTGGCAATCAGCGACGACGAGTTCCATGTCTTGCAAATATTTGCCCGGCAGGCGGGGCAGACATTGACGGCCGCCTCAATTTCGGATTAATCGCCGCATTGACAGGCAAGCCGAGCTTGAAATAGTATTGATTCGAAACCCTGTCAGCTGAAAGAGGCTTGCATGCGTCGTTACATTTTCTTCCTAATTGTCGTGATGTTACCGGTACAAACCTGGGCCCAGGACGAGGATTCTTCGAGCCCTGGTCTCGATCTAGTTCCTTTGGTTAACACCAAAGCACCCAAAGTGGCTGTCTGGTTTGTGGCCGACCCAAAAATCTCTCTCGACGATGCCTCTGCCTTAGAAGGTCAGATGTACGAGGATTTCTACAAACGTAGCGACATTCAATTGCTCTCGCGTGAGAAAACTTTCGATCTACTCGGTAAGTCCGGCAAACCCAAGCTTCAAGAATGTAAAGGTGACGATCTTTGCCTGATAAGAATAGGACGGGCAATCAAGGTCAGCCGAATTGTGGGTGTCTCCATGGAGGATGTAGACGGAAACTACAATATTGTTTTGAAAAGCTTCAATCTTGAAGTAGATCCACCCAGTCAGTTGAATTCAGTTGTCGAGGGTAGTCTAACCGACCTGCTGATCGGCGGTTCCGGCGGCGCGATTGCAGCGATTTTCGAAAATAGTGATCAGTACGCTCCGGTAGATATGGCCGCCCTGACCGCGGCTGAGAAAAAGGAGAGTCCGCCGGTAGTCGCTGAAAAAAAGCCACCGAAACCCGAGCCGATCAAAGTCGAAGAACCGAGCCCGAAACCAAAAGTAGTCAAGGCCCCCGAACCTATTGTCCACAAGCTCAAATCCGCGCCGGCCCCCAAAGAAGATATCGTGGCCGTTGCGCCTGCAAGACCTAGCTTTTTGCGCCGCCATATGTGGTCGGCTGTGGCTCTGGGCACTTCTTTGGCTACCCTGGGCACTGGAATCGCATTTGGGGTCTTGGGTCAAGATATCGCCGACGAACAGGGCACCCAGTACAACAGCAGCCGCGACGGAACCGGCCGGGATTATACTCTGACCGCCAACGTCATGTTCGGCCTGGCCGGAGCAGCGGCTATTACATCGGTTATTCTGTTCTTCTTCGTCGAGGATGATGCGCCCGAAACCTCGAATGTATCTATCCTGCCCTCCGGTGCCGGCGTTCAGGCGTTGGTCAGATTCTAGGCCGGAGGAATATTTGACTGACCGGCAAACACTTCGTTGGTTTACCTGCCTGATTGTTGCTGGATTATTCAGCGCCTTCAATCCGAGCTGCGTTTATGATCCAGCCTATAACGGCACGCTTTGTGAGAGTAATGGCGACTGCCCGCCCGGATACAGCTGCACTGCCTACCGTTGTTATTTGGATAACGACGAGGTCAACTTAGAAGAGCCGAGCGAAGAAGTCAGCTTAGATGCCGACGGCGAACCCGATGCCGGCCATGACGGCGGGCTCGACGGCGGTGACGATGGCAGCTTAGATGATGGCGACCAGACTGGAGACGACGGCCAAGATGGCGGTTCTGACGACGCCGGCGCAGACGAGGGCCCTTGCGGTGGTTGCATAGAAGGATACTACTGTAACGAAGGCTCCGGCACTTGCCATCCTTGCCAAGTGGATGAACATTGCGGAGAAGCTTGCGTCGACTGCGTAGGTGGTTCATGTACCGAATTCGACGGCAATTTTTGTTGCCTGGGCGATTGTACCTATGCAAACGGATGTCAACTTGTGCAATGTGAAGACGTCGGAGTGATCTGTCGATCAATCGACTTTGTCCCCAACTACGCATGGACCAGAGACAATGTTGATTTGCCGCACTATTGTCTTCTGTCAGATCAAGCCGGTCCGGTGGCCGGAAGTTACGCGTGTTTCGATGATGAATACTTGAGATTCTCCTGCCCATGGGACGGGCTTTGCAATACTGGAGGCTGTGTCGATCAAATTGTTGAAAGAACCCACACCTGCGGACAGGCCTGGGGCTGCGATCAGTCAAGTGGCTTGTGCCGGACGTATCTCAAGAATGACCAGTCTTGCGCTTTCAACTTTGATTGCGATAGTTTTTGCTGTTCGCGCGATCAGAACGGGAGCTGTATCGCCTTCGATCAGAGCGCCTGTAAGATTTACGAGACTCAATTCACCGATCTTTTTGATCTCTATACCTGGACCGCTTACAACGCCCAGAACCCCCACGATCTAAGTTTATGGAGCCGGGCCGACGGGCACAACGGTCCGAGCTGCACCCACGATCGTGAATGTGATTCGGGCAACTGCCGATATTTTGTTAGTGTCTTGGAAGATCGCTGCGATTTTCATGACTGTGTCGATGACCCCGGCGCCGGCAATATCAGGAATACCTACTTCTGCCCGTCCGGCGACCACGCCACCCATGTAGACCTGGTTACAAATCAAGACGTAGACCGCTTCCCCGACCAATCCCGCTGCGACTGACCCAAGCGACAGATCACTTCGAACTGACCGGCCAGGGCTTGGGAATAAACAAGTTCTTGTACAAGCGGATGGCGTAGCGATCGGTCATCCCGGCCAGAAAATCACAGACAGCTCGGCGACGCTTGCCTTTATCCTCGGGCACCTCTTGTTCGGTAACTGTTTTGAAAACTTCTGGTTTATTGAGAAACAAGTGAAACAGCTCCCCGAGCATTTTGTAGCACTTGACGAATTCATCGTGAATGGTCGGGTTATAGTAGACCTTGTCCCATAGGAAATCCCGCATCTGCCCGATAGCTTGTTCCATCTCGGAGCTGATCTTGATCCTGGGCGAGCTGTCGAGATTTGTGTTTTGTAAAACGTCTTTAACCGCCCGGCCGATTCTCTGTGAATGGGTTCGACCCAGGGCTGACAGCAGCCGCTTGGGAATGTCGCTGAGCTTGATAATCCCGCCCCGCAGAGCGTCGTCGGTGTCGTGATTGACGTAGGCAACGATGTCGGCCACCCGGACAAGCTGACCCTCGAGTGTTTTAGCCAGGGCCTGACCGGCGCCATGCAGAACTTTGTCGCGGCCCTTGGAGTGTCTGGCAATTCCATCGACTACTTCAGCCGTTAGATTCAGGCCGTGCCCATCTCTTTCCAACACCTCAACAACCCGTACGCTTTGAGCCACATGCTTGAAACCGGACGGCATCAGACGCCGCAAGGCATCTTCACCGGCATGCCCGAAGGGCGTATGACCGAGATCGTGCCCGAGGGCAATCGCCTCGGTCAACTGCTCGTTGAGCCTGAGCGCCCGAGCGAGGGTTCGCGCGATCTGACTAACCTCTAGAGTATGAGTCATTCGCGTGCGATAGTGATCTCCCCGCGGAGATAGAAATACCTGGGTCTTGTGCAACAAACGCCTGAATGACTTGCAATGCAGAATCTTGTCACGGTCATGCTGGTAGGCCGGCCGAAAAGGACATGATTTTGCTTTTCGGCTGCGCCCGGAGGTCTGATCGGAAAAGGCGGCCGTTGGATGAAGTACCAGGTGTTCCTGTTCTTCTAGCATTTGCCTGATCTTCATTTCGATTCTCCTCGAAAAGTGCCCGATGCTACGCGTCGCTCAGCAAAAAGACAAATCTATTTGCGGCCGATAGAGCCGCACCGATTCTACCCTGACTTTCACGCTCATACCCATGCTATAGGTCTTGCCGCTGCGGCGACCAACCAGGCTGAGTCGATCTTCGACGTAGCGAAAACGGTCGTTTTTCATTTGGGAGATATGCACCATTCCCTCGATTCCCGAAGGTAAAAGCTTCACAAAGACACCGAAGTCGGCCACGAAGGAGACCGTTCCGTCAAACTCTTGCGATACAAAGCCCTGCATGTAGGCGGCCTGGTACAGACTGGCTGCCGCGCGTTCGGCTGCCAGGGCCTGGCGTTCGGTTCGTGAGCTTTGCTCGGAAACTTCAACAGCCTGGTCGCGGCTCAATTGCCATTTAGGCGGCCGTTGAAAGCGCTCTGCCGTGCTAACTTCATTATTTTTGGCCTGGTCAATCAGCGACCCCAACTGGCGGTGAACCACCAGATCGGGATATCGCCGGATCGGGGAGGTAAAGTGCAAGTAGGCCTGGCTGGCCAAACCATAGTGCCCGTCACAATCAGCGCTATAACGAGCTTGCATTAAGCTGCGCAAGAGCAGCTGGCTGAGAACTCCCTTGACCGGTCTGCCTTCGAGCGACTCGAGGTAACCGTTGAGTTCCAGCGGCGAGGGTACCCCGGTAAAAGGCGCCGGAGCTGCCAGGCTTTCGGCCATGCTCAAAAACGACTCAATCCTTTCGGGATCGGGCGGCAAGTGAACGCGATAGATTGCCGGAACATCATTGTCTGCCATCAGCCGGGCAACCGCCTCATTGGCCGCGATCATGAACACTTCGATGATCCGATTGGCAAAGTAACGTTCACAAGGCACAACATCCTCGGGAAAACCGGATTGATCGAGATGGATCTCGTGCTCCTTCAAATCGAGATCGAGTGCTCCGCGTCGGGCCATATTTGCAAGCAGCAGTCGGGCGCAGGCGGCCATATCGTCGAGCATGTCTCGTGGCTGACTGTTTTTATCGTCTCTATGCTTTCCGTCCAAGATATCCTGAACTTCGGCATAGCTAAACCTTGCGCTGCTACGCATCAGGCTTCTGAAGAATCTAGCCGTGCCGAGATTACCCTTGGAATCGACCTGGAGTTCGACAGTCATGGCCAGCCGATCCTGGCCGGGAGCCAGGCTACACAAGTCTTCGGACAAACCGGCCGGCAACATCGGATAAACCGTGCCTGGCAGATAGACACTGCAACCCCGGCGATATGCCTCGCGTTCGATCTGACTGCCTGGTTCAACTAAAGCGGCCACATCGGCAATCGAAACCAGCAGGCGAAAACCGTTCCCGGCGCGTTCGACGAAGACGGCATCGTCGAAATCTTTGGCATGCGGGGGATCGATGGTCACCAGTTTAACAGCCCGCAGATCGACCCGGCGACCCATGGCCGCCTCCAGATTCAAGTGGCTGGCTTCTTGCTTGACCTGGCTCGGAAAGTCCTTTTCCAGATGATATTCGAGTTGCAGGCGACCCAGTTCAGTCGAGAGCTGGCCGGGTTCACCGAGTACTTTGATGATCTTTGCGTAGGGACGAGAGCGCGGCGCGAGATCGTCGACCTTGACGGCTATGACTTCTCCCTCGGACAGCGAACCGACTTGTTTGCGATCGAGTAAAAACGGCCCGCCGATTTTCGGGTCGTCGGGTACAACCTGGGCGAATTTCCCTTTTTCCTGGAAGGTTCCCACAATCGGCTGTCCGCCCCGAACCAGGATTTCTTCGACACACCCTTCTAATTTGCCCTGGCGGCCCTTGCGCACAATCGTTGCCCTGACCTGGTCTCCCGGCAAAGCGGCTCCGCTTTGATCGGGATGAATTCGAATCTTGCAAGACCCATCCGATTGCTCCAATGCATACCAGCCTTGACTCCGGCTAACCAGGGTCCCCTCGATTTCCTCGACCGTCCCGACCAGCTGGTAGCGGCCGCGACCTTCTTTTACAACCTTGCCGTCCTGAACTAGCAAACCCAGCAAGCGGCGCACACGCCGCCGCTGATCGGATGTGAAACCGAGTTTCTTGATCAGTTGCTTAATTGACAGGCTCAAACCATGGTTCAGTTGCAACTCAGCCAGAATGAGAATTGAGACTTTTTCGTCCGATTGGCGGCTCAAGGAAGTTGCCCCATTAAGTTTGAAATGTTGTCGTGCACAACCTTGCGGATGTCGGAATCAGTAAACTTGGCATCCTGCATGGCGGAGATCGTTGCCGGAAGACCGAACAAATAGGATGGATTGACTCCCAAATCGGTCGACAAAACAAAATTTTGAGAACCATACTTCGAAATCAACTCGACAGCTTCAGCAGGAGACAGTTTGGCCGGATGAATGGTCAAGCCCATCATATAACCACTATCCAGAACTAGATCGATCACTTCGCTATTTAGATGATCGAGTAAAACCCTCTCGGCAGCCAGCGAGCTGTCTGCCAATATTTCGAGGGTGGTTTCGACTGCCTCTTTTTTATTCAGCTGCGGAGTGTGAACGATAGCCGATAGATCCAAATCGGCCGCTATGGCCAGCTGAGCCGAGAGAACATTTTCTTCGACTTGGCCGCCATGCTGCAAACCGATTTCGCCGACAGCCGCAGCGTTGTACTTGCCCAGCGCGGCCGGAAGTTTGTCTAGTAAATAGGTGACTGAATGCTTGGGAATGCCGGCCGGGTGAACGCCCAGGGCCAGGTAAAATTTGAGCCCGAGCCGGAGAATCCGCGGCCGATCAATTCGAGCCAGCCGGCGGAAGTGATCCAGCACGGACTGGGGACTGTCGAACCCGCCTTCCGCACCGGCTACGCCGACTACTCCACTTCAACCGACGACGGCCAGGCGTTCGAAATCACTGGTCGATCGGTTGTTAGCGTGCAGATGGGCGTCAATAAATGAGATCTTTGTCATGAAGGCAGGATACTATCCGTAAGGGCCCAAGATCGTCAACTACGAAAACTCGTGGACGGTTGACCTGTAACAAACGCTGGCGTAGGCTCTGAGCCATGGACCTTACAAAGAAAAGAGCTTTGGTAACCGGGGCCAGCAGTGGAATCGGCGAGCAGTTCGCCCGCCAACTGGCTGCCCGGGGTGTCGATCTGATTATTACCGCCCGGCGCGCAGAACGCCTCGAGAAACTGGCGGCCGAGTTGCGTGAAGCCCACTCGGTCGAAGTCACTCCGATTCCGCTGGACTTGTCGGCCGCCGATGCCGCCAAGACTTTGTTTGAAAAGACGTCGGCCGCCAACCAACCGGTCGATATCTTAATCAACAACGCCGGCTATGCAATTTATGGTCCCTTTAGCGATACTCCCTTCGACAAAACCCGCAATTTATTACAGCTCAACATCCTGGCCTTGTCTGATCTCACCCATCGCTTTCTTGGCCCGATGAAAGAACGAAATTACGGCTGGATACTCAATGTGGCCTCCTTCGTAGCCTACTTGCCGGTCGGCGAATTTGCGGCCTACTCGGCCTCAAAAGCCTATGTCAGAAACTTTTCAGAAGCCGTGGCGGCCGAACTCAAAAAAACAAACGTGCGCGTTTGCAGCCTGTGTCCCGGGGCAGTGGCCACCGAGTTCCTCGATGTCGCCGGCCAG
>JAFDKH010000047.1 GCA_019307065.1 Deltaproteobacteria bacterium | reverse complement strand
CGCCGATCGGACCGTCAACCGAATCGGGACCGGAGAATTGGATAACGTCGAGAAAGCCCTGTTTATCGGCGCTACGGCCGATAACTTGTTCGAGCGTTTCATGCAGAAAGTAAGCGACGACATGTTTGCGCACGCCGGCAGCTATGCCCAACCCGAACCCAGGGGCAAGCCATGTAAATTGAAAATAGCATTCAGGCGGCCAAAAAATCCGATCGGTTTCGAGTTCAGTTTCGGCTCCGAATCCGAGGGCCCGCCCGAAGAACTGGCCGAGCTGGTCAAATATGCGACCGAACTCACCGAGGCGTGGTATGAGACCCAGAAACAAATGGCCGCCCGGGCCGACGAAGCCAAAGACTGCGATTGAAGACCGGGCTCAATTACGGATGGAAGATTGTTGACACACTTGGTACCATTGAGTAATCAAGAGGCTTGATATACGCCTGTAGCTCAGTTGGACAGAGCAGCGGCCTTCTAAGCCGCGGGCCGCAGGTTCGAATCCTGCCAGGCGTGTTTTGACAATATGACGGCATTTGCAACCTGAGGAAATCTGTTTGTGCCGTTAGTAACGAACTGTGCCAAAACCTACAGCGGTGTGTGCTTGACAAAGTCAAGTACCACCGATGTTGTTTTGGTGCGTGTTTTGACATTTTAGTAGCAAAAGCAGTTCGAGGAAATCTGTTTGTGTCGCACGAAGCGATAGGCACGGTATGATTCACGACGAGGGCATTTTCGAGAGAATGCTGGCCTCACCGCTTTTCATTGTGGTGGGCATCGGGGTCGGTATGCTGATTGTCTCCTACATCATGGCGCGGGAACGCCTGGAGGATGAGGAAGTCTCCCTGTTCGAGCGCATGCTCCGCTGGGTCGGCGCCAGCCTGGTGGTAGGTTCTGCCTGCTGGGCCTTCTTCTTCGGCATTCCCCGCGAGGTTCCCATGCCCTGCGATTCAGCCGGGGAGATGCAGGATGAGCCCCGTAAGGCCCAGCAAGAAAGACGCAACCTGCCCAGGTGACGTCTACTGCTTGTTAGATGCCTTGTTAGGTGCCACACGAATCTCCGACAGTTCAAACCTCTCAGTTTTTCGCGACTGTCGCGACTGTCGCGAAAAATGTCGGACATTCAATTTAACCTTTATATATTAGTGATATAACACAATTGAAATCAAAAAATAATAGATGCAAAAAAGTGGATATTGGTGCCTGGAAAGAAGATCTCGTGCTTTTGGGTTTGGGCGAGTTTTATTTATCATTAATGTAAGTTAACTGTCGTCTGTACGTTTATAAGGTATGTTGAGAGGCGAAATGAGAAAAATCGTTTTGTTCAGCCTGGTGATCGGCTTGCTCTTTTTGGGCCAGGCTCGCTCGACTTCGCCCCTGCAACCGGGCCAGCGCTACGGTTATCAGGGATTCAACCTGGGCGCCGGAGGAACCTTCTCCGGTGAATACCGTTCAGGAGCGCAGAGCCTGACCGGCGGTTACTGGCTCGAGGCCGGCTATAACCTGACCTACATGTTCTCCCCTTTGTCTGTCAACATCGGGATGCACCAGGATTTCTACTTCGATTCAATCTACTCATCCAGGTTGACCATCTACGCTGATTTCTCCGGTTTTTTTGTCTCGGTCGGACCGCTGGTGACACTCCGCGACGGGCATTCCTACGGGGGCGGATTCGTTGCAGTCAACTGGCCGTTTGAGATAAAGCACATCAGTCGTTGGCGGTCAGCGAGTTCGGGAGACCTGGCAGTGGACGCCTATTTGCAGATACGCGCCGAGATTGTCTGGGGCCTGCCGGATACCTATACGATCGGGTTCATGGTGAAATGCAGGTTCCTGGAATGGTTTAAAGTTGCGCCCGCTGAGTTCTACCCGGCCAATTAGATTTGTAGAAACCTAATCACCGAGTTGAGCTCGTTCGAAGACAGCCACTACCCGCATATGATCCGAGCTCAGAATTAATTGCTGAAATCGGGCCCAAAACTAAATCCTGGAAACTCTCCCACTTGATGCGCTATTCTCTGGTTTATTCTGAGCAGGAGGATCTCAGGTGCCCGATCTCCACATTGCACCAGAACAAGTATTAATCGGACTGGCCCATGCCGACCGCGAGAACTTGTGCACCCTGATCGCCCTGTACGAAGAGACTTACCTGCAAAAAATCGTCCTGGACATGCTCAAAGACGCCGGCACCTGGATGGCCAAGAAGATCAAGAAGAAGATAAAAGGCGAACAACTCAGCGAACAAAACGATCTCAAGAAGGCCGAGCGCAAGAAGGCTTTCGAGCGCCGGCTGGCCGACAAGAGCGAGGCGCTCAAAAGCGAGCATATCGCCACCGATTCATTGCGCCTGCGGCTCTGGATGCACTTGCGCAGCGGCTTGGGCCTGCCGGCCAATCTGTCTTTCTACCGCGTGACCAGCCAGGATGTAACCAAAGACATCGCCGAACGGACCCAGCAGATCTTCGCCAAACAACTCGATGACGAGGATGTCCGCAAGCTCAAGTTCTTTTCCAAAGAATACTGGAAAGACTTTGCCAAGGTGCGCCTAAACCCGTTCACCAAGAAAACCATCAACGACCCGACTTTCCCGGATGTTGTCCGGTTGAACACTTTGAGCATCATCGCCGACGCTGCCCAACAGGGTACCCTGCCCAGCGAGTTGCAGACTGATCTGACCGAACGTGTCACCAAGATAGTCGAGGGTATGGACGAGAACGACAAGAAGCAACTGCTGTCCCATTTCGATGCAGACGAGTTAACCGAATCGTCGGCGATGAAAATCCTGGTGGGTGCCCGCGGGCTTTTCAGCCTGGGCTTCGGCAAAGAGCTGGCGCGCCTGGCGGCCTATATCCTGGTGGCCAACTCCTCAGCGGTCATGCCGTTACTGGGCGGCAGCGCCCTGGTTGGTACAACCACCGTTCTGGCTAATCCGCTCTTCGTTGTGCCGGTCATGCTCTTAGGCGGCGTCTTCGTGGCCCGCAACTTGAAAAAGCGAGTTCGCGAAGCTTTCGGGATAGCCGTCACAACCGTCTTGGTTCTGTGGGCCGTCTCCGAACAAAAGCAGAGCAGCGACCCGATGCTCAAGGTGTTTCGAAACCTGCCGGCGCATTTGCCGGAAGAAGTCAATCAGATCTGTCACGAAATCCTGCTGGCCGAAAAAGAACTACAAGAGTCCAAGACAGAAGTCACCAGCTCGGGCGGTTTCAAGAGTGCCGCAAAAAAGTTCGGCAGTTGGGCCAAAGACAGCTTTGCCTCGGAAGCCTATCCGGACGCCCTGGAGTACATAAAGTGTTTCACCGAGATCAAGATCGCCTCTGACAACCTGCTCTTTGAAAAAGCCGAAGCCAAGGTCAAAGCCAGCCACCTGAACTCGAAGCTTTCAGCAATCGACAAAATCCTCGACCAACTGGCCGAACCAGGCACCGGCTCCGGCAAGCCCGAGGCCGAAACGGCGGTCGAAGGCCATGTGTTCGAGGACGACACTATACGCAACGCCGAGCCGCTCGACGAGATGGCTTTCGAGGGAGAAGACACCGACCCCGATCCGCCGGCAGACGGTAAAGACGTCCCGGCCGAAAAACCCGGCAGCGATCTCAATCAGAACTTGCCCGACCCGCCGCTGACCGACTGGAAAGGCCAGGATCTCAGCGATACAACCCTCGAAGAAATAGAATTGATCGAAGATCCGCGGGAGGAAGCCGTCAGTGACGACGAAGACCTGGTTGAATCGCCAACCCATGATCTCAAACCGGCCCTGCGCGCCCAAAAAGCCGCGGCTGCCAAATTCGCTCAGTCCACTGAAGGGGACGAATTCAAGAAAAACAGGGACCGGGCGCAGACAGTCCAGGGCAAACCATCGCTCGATCTTTTAGCCCAGACCAGCGAGGATCGCGACCCGACTGAGCCGGACCACCGGGCGACCGTCCAGGGCAAACCACTTCTAGATCTCGACGAAAAGAAAAAGGCCGGCCTGCCTGTCGATGAAGACGAATAGGCCGGAATTGAAAACAATCATCGGAGACAAACCGGTTGTACCGGGAAAAAACGATCTTTTTCCGTCTGATCATTTCGGTCTGGTTGGTGTCCTGGAAACGGTGCCAAAATAGCTCAAACGCTTCGAAACAGACTGGATTGCCTTTGACGGGTTGATTGAATTTCGCAAGCGTTGTTTATAGTCATTCACTTTCGATGGAGGGAGAACCGATGAAGAAACTGTCTTTGATCTTGTTAGCCGCAGTTGTGCTGGTTGGTATGATGGCCCTGCCTGCCCCGGCCAAAGACTACGGCAAGTGCTCATTCAGCTCAGATTGTCATAAAGGCGTCAAATGCAACAGCGGTCGCTGCGCCGACTCGGCCGGTTCGAAATGTTCATTCAGCTCGGATTGCGGCGGCAATGGGGCCAAATGCAACAGCGGCAAATGCTCCAACGCCCCCGACGGCAAGTGCAGTTTCAGCTCCGAATGTCCGGGTGGTACCTGTTCTTCGGGCAAGTGCAAATTCTGACGAAGGGAACGGCGGTCTCTGACAACCTAGCCGAAAATACACAGGTCGAAAACAACAAAGAATCAGGCGAAAGCGGCCCAGAGCGTCTCGAAGGTCTCACGAAAAGAATCGATTAAGCGGTGGTCGTTCGAGACGACGATGTTCTCTTCGTTATGGGTGGCCGCGGTCCTGGTCCAGTTGTAGCTGCCGGTGACCACGTAGGTGCGGTCAAAAACGGCGAATTTGTGGTGCATGTGATGGACCGAATCATCGACCCTGACCGGTATCCCGGCCCGGGCCAGATCGAGGATGTCCGAGCCGCGATCTTCGACTTTCTGATCGTCGGAGATAATCCGGACTTTGACCTTGCGGTTATGAGCCTCGAGCAAAGCATTCGCGATAACGTCGTCAGTAATGGTAAAGACGCAGACATCGGCTTCTTTCCGGCAACGATTTATCAACGACACGATTCGGCGCTGGCAATTGTCCCCCGGGCTGAAATGAGCTTCGGCCAGGACGGGAATTTCGTCGTCTTCAAAGGCCCGGCCGAGGGCTTTGACGACTTCTTCCAGCCAGGTAATCACTTCGTTTGATTTAGTGTCTCCCAGTTTGCTTCGGGCAATCTCGAAGGCCCGGTGCCTGAAATAGACCAGACGTTCGGGGTGGTCGCGATGCTCGCCGAAAATTGCCGCCAGGGCTTTTTTCTCGCCGCGCGAAAGACGCTGATCATCCAGGGTCTGCAGCAGAATTTCATCGATCTCGTCAATATTCATGGTGCTTTCCAATTGTCATTCAAGGGTTGAAAGTCAGGTCAGATGGTAGGTCTTTAGGCGCCTTATAGCAAGAGTCGCGTCAGCGCCCGACTGTTTCTTGTGAAAAATATTGTTTGCAAGGCATAATATTAGCATGCGCATACTGATGTTTCAGGGCGCCATTAGTCCGAAGCGCGATACATAAAGGAAGATTCGATGAAAACTAAATTCTCTATAGTTGTTTTGGCCAGCCTGTGGCTGTCGGCCTGTGGCGGCACGACCAATTCAGTTCCAGACCCAACCATCGATCTCAGCGCCGATTCTTACGATCTGACTGTCTCCGGAGATACAACCTTGCGCGTTACGATTTCAAGCAGCCAAGAGCAGGAAATCGTTATATCTACGACATTGGGGACCGTTGGCATGCTGAGCGACAAGCAAGTCACCTGGATAACCAGCCTCAAAAAAGCCGACATTCCTTTCGCCTGCAATAACGAAGTCGGCTCTGCGACTGTCACAGCCGTCTGGACGACTGAGAGCATCCAGGACGAAGTCAGCATCAACTGTAAGTGATAGGTCATTCATCCATGATTCGTGCCGCTATTTTCGATATGGACGGCCTGCTGATCGACTCCGAGCCGCTATGGACCATGGCCGAGATAGAAGTTTTCGAAACAGTCGGTATAGCTCTCGATGAAACCAGCTGCGCTGAGACGATCGGCATGGGTCTCGATGATGTCGTCCGCTTCAGATTCAACCAAAAACCGTTTAGCAACCGCAGCCAGTCGCAAGTCGCCCGGGCAATTCACCAGCGCGTGGCCGAACTGATCAAGGAACGTGGCCGGGCAATGCCCGGTGCACACCAGGCCCTCGAATTCGTCAAAGCCCAAGGGGCTCGCCTGGGACTGGCCACGGCATCCGACCGCGTCTTGATTGACGCCACCCTGAGCACTCTTGGAATCGAAGGAGCTTTCGATCACATTCAATCAGCCAGCGAACTGACTCACAGCAAACCGCATCCTGAAGTATATCTAACGGCGGCCAGCGCGCTTGGGGTCCAACCTATCGAGTGCCTCGGCCTGGAAGACTCTATCCCCGGAGTAATTGCCATCAAGGCGGCCGGAATGAAAGCCGTCGGCGTGCCTGAAAAAAGATTGGTTGACGATCCACGCTTCTCAATCGCCGACCTCGTCCTCGAATCGCTTACGCAGCTCAACCAGCAAGTCTGGGATAGTCTCCAGTAACGCTAGCTATTCTTGATCGCCGATTTCAGAGCTTGTGAATGCAGCCGGGCAGCTAAGTGCACCGGGCTCTTGCCATGCACCGGGTCCCAATTCGATGGATCGGCCTTGCAGAACAATTGTGTTTCGAGGCCGAAGCGGATGACAGCCTCCCCGGCCGCCAGACCGGTCACCCGCCGGGCTGCCTCCCAGGTCGCCGCACAAGGAGCTCCGCGGATTACATCAATTCGTTCGATCAACCCGTCCTTGAGCAAAACTTTCAGCTCCGGAGTGCCGAACTGTTCGCCATATTTCCCGAGGCAGACCTGCCGCGCCAGCGAGCATCAGGTGGGCGGTGCAATCAGGCCGCTGACCGGTATTTTCTTGCCGGATGCGACAACTGGGATTCCAAGTGCCAGGCATTTGTTTGCCAGTCCGAAAGAAAGGTCGGGATGTTTCAGAAAATCGAGGACCAAGTCGGCGTCTATCTCATCCGGCAGATATGACTCGGGCTCGTCGACAACTAAAGGCAGAGATTGATCGATAGAAACGACTTGTTTGATCAGCAATCCGGAACCATACTGCCGAATCCCGCGGATCTTGTGTTCGGCACTGCCGAATTGCTCAAAGACAACTATTTTTTGCTCGGCCACAGCACCCTCTTCAGGCTGACTAGATATCACAATATCAAATTGAACTCTTGAAACAAATAACAGCAAGCCTTAGATTGGAAATATGGCAACTGGAGACAACAAAACCAAGCCCGGAGTGGCGAAAATCCAGGGATTAATCCATCGCCCCAAAGATGCAGTCATCGCCTACGGCAATCTCAACTCATTATTCGCGACCTATATCGAGCATGCCAAAGAACTGGACATTCTGCCCGACGACGAAGCCAAGCTGATGATGCGGCATGGCATGGCCGCCGCTTGCCTGCACTTGGCTCTGCATCCGCCGGATGAATTTACCGCCTGGACCTTGAACATCAAGAACCCGCCGCTGAATTTTTTCATTTGCGGCGATAACAGCCAGTTTAATTTAACCGGCCGGGTTTACACACGCGACGTCAAGATCACCAAATCCAGCCGCTTGTTCATGGAATCCCAACGGCCCAATCGAAAACCGACCCGCAGCACACTCGATGTCGATGGCCTGAACGTTTTGAAGATCTTCGAACAATTCTACGAGCGTTCGGAACAGATTCCCAGTCGCCTGTTCGAGCTATCCATTGATGAGTTCGTTTTAATTCAAGGACTTCCTCGCGTTGATCTAGACTGGCTGCAATCGCTCGACAACCAAGAAGTCAGAAATCTTCTAGACCAGAAACTCGAGTCGATCGAGGAGCGCAGCTACACCTTCTGTTGTGGTTGTGATTTCAACAAAATTCTCAGTGTAGTTCACGGTATTTTTAAAAGCCGGGTCGATGAATTGTTTCAAGGCAGCGAAGCGGTCGAGACAACCTGCCCGCGTTGTGGAAAACATTACTGGATAATGCGCGAGGATTTCGTTCGGGGGCCGGAAAAAGTCGGGATAACCTGACAACGGCTCAGTCATACAAAGTAATCGTAACCTTCTTATGGAATTCCTCTTGATCGGCGGCTTGAACGGCTTTGACTCTCAAAGTGTAAGTTTGTTTTTCCCCGTTATCTTCAGGCAAGCTGTTGTCTTGACCGCCGCCGTCGAGTATAAAATTAACCAGCCAGTTAGTGTCTCCGACCCCGTCTTGATCGTTTAGACCCTCAACAAAGACTGCCGCTGCGACCTGAGTTGTACCGTTCAATCCGATTGACTGAATCAGGAACTGGTTCTTGGTCGGATCAATCTCGCCTCCATCCGGGTAGATGGTGCCGCGCACCTCGCAACCACTCGCCATAAGAGCAACTGCGAAAGCGAGCAGAAGAACCAGATTTCTATAAACCAATTTCGCAAAAATGAGTGCTTTCATTTCTCTGTCCTCCACTCAAGGCTCGAGATATAAATGCGAGTAAGTAACGCCCTTTTGTTCTCCGCTTATCTCGAGCACCTCGGGCACCAAGCGCCCTTCGGCATGCTTGACTATAAACAACCGGTTTTGCAAATCACTGGCTCGCAGCACCGCAGTAAAGTACCCTACCTCTGTCGACCATTCGGGGAACTCCCACTCCACCATCCCGGACGGCAAGTTATATTCCGCACTTACCTGAAATTCGTCGCTGGCGCCTGTATAACTAAACACGCGCACATAATCGTGCGGTATCACCAGACACATCAGACGCCCGCTCCCGTCGGGGGCCATCGAACCGTTGCATGATTGATGATCGGCCATGTCTCCACTGAGCAACCTGAATTTTTCGGTCGGATAATCCGTGCCGCTCGCCAGATTATGGGCCCACAAGTTTCCGTAGACCTGCCCTAACCAGGTTAGATCGGCGTTCGGCCCGCCATCCATTGCACGCTCATGGATTTCAACCGCCGGACCGTCCACAGCCAGCCCCCCGGTCACAAGCTTCTGCTGGTAGGTCTTGCCGTCGGCCCCGTTTTCATCCTTGGCCGACCAGTCACACCAAATTATGTTTTCCTGATCCCCGCTCACTTGCCAATAGCCGACGTCTCCGCTGGCGATTAGCTGCGTTGCGCCGGTCAGGTCTGATACAAATATGTTCTTGGTGCCGTTGGGCAGCCCCTGGCTGTAGACCACCCGGCTGCCGTCCGGCGAGATGAGCGGGTTGATGCAGTCCAACTCGCTGGACAACAAGAGCACTTGAGGTTCGGCTTGCCTGAAATCGAGCACTCGAATCTGGCTCCCGGCATCGACCCAGACCAAGACCCCTCGGCGGCCGCCCAAGAACTCCAACAGCTCGCCCAGCGACACGCCCAGGCCTTCTATGGGCGGGGCCGTATCGGCAATCTCCAGCTGAACCTGGCGCCGGTACCCGTTCGATCCGTCGCTACCGACAATTTCGAAATTAAAACGGGACACGCCAGTGGCTACCTCGACCTCGGCCGTGAAGCTCCGGTCGGCGCCGACGGTAAAGTTCCTACCGGCCACGACGACTTCGCTGATCGCCCCGGCAACCTCGGGCAAGCGCCCGACAAATTTAACCAGGGTCACTTCCAGTTCGCCGGACGTTTGCGATTGAGGCTCGATGCTGAATACCTCCGAAGTATCTTGCACGGCGCCGCCTGGTGAGCTTACTCGCAGTTGCGCAAGCTGGCTGTCGACATTCGGCACGTCCCAACTAAAGTCACCCCAATCTGCGTCAGTCCTGTTAACTGTAGCAATCAGCGGTTCAAAACTCTGACCGCCGTCAAGCGAGTATGACAGCTCGACTACATCTATTTCCTGGGCCTGCCACTTGACCTGAAACTGACTGTTGCCGATCAGCGTCTCACCGCCCAGCGGGGCCAGCAAGTCGATCTGTTGAGAGCCGGATCCGACTATGCTGAATAAACTCGAGCTGGTGGGCACTTCACCGAAATATCCCTGAATCTGAATCAAGGCTTGGTTTGTGTTTATATTCGGCACAACCCAAGGATAGTTGCCCCACTCGGGTTCGGTATCGAAGATAGTCTGAACCATTTCGTGAAAAGTCGTACCCCCATCCAGTGAATAGAAGATAGTTACGTTGTCCAGATTGTCGGTCGTCCACTGGATGTACTCGGTATCTCCGGCTTGCCAGATCTCGCCACCTGCCGGCCGGGTTATGTTTATCGCCTGGGAGTTATTGGAAAAGAAATTGATCGTGACTGTGCCGGTGTTACCGGCAATATCGGTTGCCCGGGCCGTCAGGGTATGCGGCCCATCTTCTAAGATGGTGGTAAAAAGGGTATGAGTCCAGCTATTCGTACCAGCTGCTAGTTGGTACTCGAGATCGTCGACTCGAACCTCGACCTTGTCAATTGCCTGATTATCTGTAGCCCGGCCCTGGACGAGCAAATCTCCAGATACATTCGCACCGCTGACAGGTGCATCAATCATGACTACCGGATCTTCAGTGTCGGCACTTGAAGAGTGAATCTCAATCCCGGTCTCGAAGACATCGTTGCCCTGGTCCTGCTCGGCAATAATCTGCAGGCCGTTACCGTCGTTGACCGTAACCAGGAACTCTTTCACCAAAGCCTTACCGCCCCCCGGCGCCTCGTCGCTGATACTGAAGTCGTCGAGGACCTTGACTCCCTCGATTGTGTAATCCATAGCCCGACCACTCGAACCGACATTATCGAAAAAATGGAGCCGCACGGTGTAATCACCGTCCGGAATCAGAATGTCGTATGAGTGATTCTGGTGAATACAAGTTCGATATACGTCGGCCGGGGCGGCATTAGTCTGATTATTCAGATCAACCGGATCGGAGAAGTCGTATGACGCACCGCCGGTCCGATAAGAATCTTCATCGGCCCAATTGGCTACCGCCGGAGAACCGTCACCGCAATTGATTCTCAGGTGAATATCTCCAATCGTCCAGACCGTCACGGTGACTTGCCGGCTGACCGGCCCATCCTGACCTTCGGCCGTCAGAGTGTAGGTCGTATCTTGATTGGGCGAGACAGCCCGGGAACCGTCAAGGCCCACAGCACCGATTCCCTGGTCAAGAGACACGCTCGTTGCGTAGGTAGTCTCCCAGCTCAAAGTGGAAGTACCCCCGGTGGTTATTGTGTCCGGCGTGGCGTTGAGCGAATCAATCCGGACCCTGGGAGAAACTCCGGGGTCGATCCAAGCACACGGGAAAAAATCGGCCCGGTTATCGCTGGTAATCTTGACCCAGTCGGTCACTTGCGTAAAACCCTGGTCGAGTTTGCCCAAATAGATCTCGATCTGCGGTCCGCCTTTGGTGATGTTATTTTGACCCATTGAGCCGATACTGTAAGGCCCGTTGAGCATCAAAAAGCGCGGGTGGTTAGCAAGTTTGGGGTGGTAAATCTCCCAATCATTTATACCGGGCGCCGAGTTGAGCACAAGTGTGCGATCGGGATTACCGCCGTGGGGCGTATCATAAACCAGCCAATTGCGGTGCGGGCCGTCGAAGACCCCGACTCTATAGTTTTCATCGGGAGTAATCGTTGTCCAACAACCGTTTACGTAGTAGCCATTGCCGCTGGAATACAAATCACCGTCACCGCTGCCGTCGTAGTCGGGCACGATCATTCCGCACTGACTCCAGGGCCAACTCGCGGCCAGGCGAGTGCTATCGGAAGAAATGGACAGCCACTGAACATTGTTGTCCGACGCATTCCAGATCAGCTCGATCTCATTGGTATTGTCGATATTGATCCGGTTGAGCGGCTCGGAAGAGTTGCCGCCATCAAAGTTCCGCTGATAGTAAATCCACTCTTTGCCGCTGTCGGCATCGTACCAGAGTGTGCCGGCAAACCCGTTGGCAATGAAGCGCCGATTGCTGCCGTCAAAGTTAACCACGTAGATTTTACGCTCGACCCGGTCGGTATAAACGATTCTCTCGCCGTCGTAAGTGATCAACGGCTTGGTATAATCATCGTTCGTACTTCTGATATTGCGGATTGTGTCATCTTCGGTGTCGTATACATAAAGATTGAAAACGCTGGCTCCCCCGAAGACATTATCGCCGGCCGCAGTCGTGTCGCGCTGCCAGGCAATCTTGACTCTTTGATTGTTGGATAACTGTAAGATGCTGTCGGCGATGCCTTCCTGGGCCCGAGATTCATCCGCCCAAATCACCACAATCAACATCCCCAGGCAGAGCAGCTCGGCTGTTTTCCTCAACGTCAGCAACGCAAAACCCCTTCCCGTTCGAACTTTCTATAGTTTAGCGCAATTTCTTAGGCGGTGTACAGTCAACTTGCTTGGCTCGAGGATCAACACGAGACAAAAATAATATTTACTGCAATGTCGCCTCAGGCCTCGTCGCGCAGGGAAGGATCCAAACCGGAACCAATTACTTTTCGAACATCGGCGATCAACTGGTCACGGGTTTCAACTGTGTAGCTGCCGATGTCGATTGGCTCATGGACCTGAATGCGGATGCTGCCGGGTAGCAGCTTGAAAGTCCTGTTGGGCAGCACGTGGCGCGAGCCGCTGATTGTGACCGGCAGAATCGGCAAATCCAGCTGCAGGGCCATCATGAAGCCGCCCTTTTTGAACGACAGCATGCGGCCATCGTCAGAACGAGTGCCTTCTGGAAAAAACAAAACCGAGATGCCACCTTTGAGTAGCGGCCGGGCGGCCTCTAAGCTCGCGATGGCTTTCTGCCTGTCGGATCGGTCGATAAAAATATGCCCGACACCTTCACAACCCCATCCCAGGCCGGGCACCTTGCGCAACTCTTGCTTCATAACCCAGCGAAACTGGCGAAACCAGTGCCCGTAAAAAGCCAGCACATCGAAGTGGCTCTGATGGTTGCACATGATAACGTAGGATTGGCCTTTTTGGATATTCTTGCGGCCTTTGACCCGCACCCAGGTGAAATTGACCAGGCACAGCAGCAAGGCCCAGGCTGTCCCGCAATGAAAAGCAATCCGCTTGCTAATGAAACAGGTCGTGGCCGCCAGGATTCCGAATAAAATTGTCGTGACTGCCAGAAACGGGATGAAGACCAGCCAGAGCCATGGGAAATACAACCACCTTAGAAAGTTACGCAGGGTATCCTTGGGTGCGCGCACATCTTCAGATACCTGGGCTGACTCCAGCGCCTTCATTGAGGTCTCCAACTTTCGTGGTCAACCAAATGGTTACATATTTGTCTTGGTTTTTGCGTGAATAAACCCATTTTCATAACAGCATTGACCCGTATTACCAACTACTTGGTTATATATCAGAGGTCACTGAATGAACAGGCTTTTTTAGTTGATCGCTGACAGAATTGCCCGCGGAACTTAACTAGCTGATTATTCTAATGATATCACTTCGCCCGATTGAGCCCGTGATAAATCGATTTATTGTATTTATGTATCTGCAAAAACACCTCGAATAATTCTGTGTACATTTTTCGATTTTCTGGTTCGGGCGAAAAGACCTGTTCGATCTCGGTCAGTTCGGGGATGTCGCTAAACTCGATATAACCCAGGGCGACCGCAGCGATGTAGGCCGCGCCGCGCGCGTTGGCAAACAAAGGATCTTTTACTCGCTTTATCCGGCAATCGAGAACATCGGCAAATATCTGACACCAGACATCCGACTGAGCCCCGCCGCCGATAATGTTTAAAGTCTGCATCTCGCGCCCGATAAATTTCTCGACGTACTTGAGTACCCAACGACTATTGTAGGCTACGCCTTCGTAGACCGCGCGGATCAACTGGGCCCGATCGGCATCCAGCGAAATATTGTGAAACCCTCCGCCGAGTAAATGATCATCGACCGGGGTCTTCTCGCCGTTGAGCCAGGGAGTAAAAATGATCTTGTTACTGCCGGCCGGCACTTTTTCAACTATTTGATCAAAAAGTTGATAGGCGTTCTGCGGCGCCTGTCGGCTGTTGAGCGGATCCTGGTGATACAGCAGATTGTCGCGCAGAAAAGTCAAGCATCCCCCGGCCAGATCCTGCTCGTTGGCGCAAAAGTAGCGCCCGGGAATAGCCGCCGGCAGCGAAGCCAGCGTGTGCCACATATCGGTTTTTTTATACGGGACATGACACAGCAGCCACGAAGATGTTCCGATATAGACATGCCCCTGGAAATCGTTTACCGCTCCGGAACCAATCGTAGCCGATTGTAAATCCGGCGAACCGACGACTACCTTGACCCCGGATCTCAATCCGATTTGTGAAGCCACCTTTGGCAACAATTCCCCGAGAACGTCAACCGAACTCATGATCGGCGGCAGCTTCCCGGCGTCAATCTGCAGCTTGTCGATCAAACCGCGATCATATTTAATCTCGTTGATATTTCGATTGTCGGTCACCCAAAACAAAGTCATCGAATCTTGCGAAGCAGCCAGCTTGCCGGTCAACCGGGCGTTCAAGTAGTCTTTGCTGCCTAAAAACATATGCGCGGCTTGATAAATTTGCGGACATTCGTGCTTCCAGAAAAGCACATGGGCAATGTCATCTTTGCCCGACAATGTCGGCGCCCCGCCGGTCTTTGAAAGAAAGCGGAGTATATTAAAAATTGAATAGCCCTTGATATTGATCAGTCCGCGCATCAAGTCCTGGACGTAGCCAGCCCCGCGGGCATCCAGCCAGGTCAGGCAGGGTGCCAGATGCATTCCTTGCGCGTCGACTGCGACCGTACTCGAATAGGTACTCGAACAGCACATAGCAACTATGTCTTCGACCGGCACGATTTGTTTCTCGACCAATCGCCGGCAGGTTTTGATTAGCGCCTGCCACCAGTCTTCGGGATCTTGTTCGGCACCGGAACCCGGCAGCAGCTGAATCGGTGTAGCCTCGAATTCAAAGCCGAGAATCTCGCCGTCTAAACCGGCCAGGGCTGTTTTGCATCCGGAAGTGCCGTGATCGATTGCCAGGATATACTTGGCCCCTGCAGTTTTAGCGATCCGGGCCTGTGAACTCTGCTCAGACATCCAGTCTCGTGACCTGTCCGGTATGATCGATGCTTTCAACCACGACCCCGTCGAAAGACTTGCCGCCCTTCTCAATCGGCATCACTTCCGGCAACAAGGCCAGGAAATCCAACGGGTCGACGCAGGCTTCAGGGGGCAGGACGCCTTTTTTTGAAATCTTGCCCTTGAGCATCAAGATTACGCCCATGGCCGCAGGAATGCCGGTTCCTTCTCCCAGGGCCTGATTCTCACTGGCCAGGTTGAAAACATATGTCTGGGGTTTGTCGTTTTTGCGGCCGGCTACCACGACCTTGGTGGCGCCGCGCTGCGAACCGAACTGGCTCTCTTTCAGTATCCGCTCGCGTTGCTTGATGATGTAGGCAACCGCAAAGTCGTATGGCACTACGCTTTGTCCCTTGACTTCGATCGGCTCTCGGCTGGCCAATCCCAGGCGGCATAGATCTTTAGTCAGTTCGTAGTAGGCGGCCGGCAAGACCGTACCTTTGTTGGTCACTCTCTTGACCTTGATATAGTTGGGCAAAGTGAGCTGTTCGGGGTGCGGATAAGGATAAACGCGTATTTTTTCGCCGAGTCGGTAAAAATCGACTTCTTCTTGCAGGGCGATACCTTCCGGCTCGAAGAACTTGACCGTTTTCAGCTCACCGTCCAGATAGATGGGTACATCGATCGTCATGCAATGAAAACGGTGCCCGATCACTCCCTCACCTTCTACCGGTTCGCCGCCGTGGGCATGGTAGATATCAATCGACTCGGTTTCGTCGAGCATGTTACGAGCTGCCATTAGGGCCAGAATATTCGTAACCCCGGGCGAACTGCCCATGCCAATTAGAGCAGTTATGCCGGCCCGCTTAGCGTCCTGATCCATTGCCAGAATTTCGCTGGTCACATCTACGTCGTCACATACATCGACATAGGCAAGCTTGGCTTCGATCACAGCTCGCAAGATCGGTTTGACAAACCTGTAGAACGGGCCGGTACAGTTAAGCACCAGATCGCAACCGCGCATGGCGGCTCGCAGGTTTTCTCGATCGAGGACGTCGACTTTCAGGGCCGAGACTTTTTCGTCGCCAATCTCGGCGGCCAATTCAACCGCCAATTGCTGACGCAGATCTCCGATAACCACTTTCGAAACAGCCGCGTGGGCCGCCAGGGTCTTGACTGCCACACTGCCGACTGCACCACAGCCACCCAGTACGATCACTTTGGCCATTTTTCTCTTTCGAGTTTATTTTTTCTTATTAGGGACCCAAGCCCAGATCATTTCACACTGGATTGGCTCGCTGTTGGATTCGTCAGTAATGTGCACTTCGACAGCGACGTTACCCTTTTCCTGGTCGACGATTTTCTGTTTTTGTTCTTCGGTCAGGCTGGCCACCACCCGCATTGCTCCCTTAGTACGTTTCTTGAAATCCACGTGCAATGACTTAATCAGCGGCAACTTGTCGTCGGGCAGGTTCATGGCCACCACAAAACCAGAAGCGGTTTCGGCCAGCAAGGCCATCGCAGCCGCATGCACGTTGTGGATGTGGTTTTGTACTTTTTTCTTGTTGGGAATGCTGGCAACAACTCTGTCGGTACCCATTTCTTCAATGCGGATTAATGAAGTCCCTACATAGGGCACCATCTTGCCCATGGTCAGAGTGATCACGCGTTGTCTGACAATATTGGGCAACAGGTTCATTTTCGAGATGATTTTACTCATCTTGCTGGTCGAACTCATTTTTGCTCCTTGGCTATAGTCCAGATCATTTTTCTAGCAGCTGTCCGCCGACAAAAGTCACCGAATACAACTCGGTTCCATCCGGTTTATAGTATCGAACCCTTAGTTCGGGCGGGTCGGCAATCGGGTCCAGGTCGACATACGAGAGTAATTCAGTCGGGAAGCCCCACAAGAACTGTTCGGGCGGCAGCGGGTCAACTTCACCGTTGGTCAATTCAATCATATATTCGCGATCGCCCAGCGGATTTGCCTGGGCTCCCGGTCCGAGGATAAACTCCCACATTTCATACGCGTCGCCGCCGGGCGGATCTAGTCGTCCGACCATGGCCATGTGAAAGTCACCGGTAACGAAATACAAATTAGAGATATTCTCGCTGAGTAAAAACTGGATTAACTCGTTACGCTGGGCCAGGTAACCTTCCCAACGATCGTAGATATTGGCCCAAATCTCAGGCATATCGATTATCGGGGCCGTATTGAGAATCAGCTTGAAGGTAGCCGTCGAATCGAGCAAGCCCTGCTTCAACCAGGTCATTTGCTCGGGACTGATATAAATAGCCTCGGCGGTTTCCCGAGTGGATGGCAGGCGTTCACCCCGGCAATCCAGTGCAAAAAATTCGACCGTGTCTCCCCATTTCCAGGAGCGCCAATAACGCATGGGATGTTCGGCCTGCCGGCTAATCGGATTGGCTTCGAAGAAAGCCCCAAGGGCTATCTCAATTTTGGCCGGGTCGGTCGCCTCGGGACTGTAGTCGTTTTCGACTTCATGATCATCGGGTACCGGCAGGTAAACAGCCTCGCTCAGCACGGCTTGAAAACCGGCAGTCTGCCAATTTGCCTGCCACATGGCGCGGTAGTCTTCTCTTGTCTCGGCATCATCCGCGTAAATCGCATCACCCAAGTGCAAGTACAAACTGAACGGTTCAAACTCGGCATTCTTGCGCAGAGTCGGATAAGGAGCGTGGTCTTCACGGGTCCCGTGAGTGCCGGAAATGGTCAACCTGACCAGGGCACCTTCCGGCGGAGAAGCACAGAAATAACCAATCCGGCTGCGGGCAGTCGGGTTGCCGGGTTGCTCCTGAACGAAAAAGGCATAGCCGTGCCGCATACCGGGCACGACTTGATCGACTAGCTGGTGAACGTAGCCACCATCTGCAATCGAAACCGGCTGATCGAAAAGCAGGTCGAGCAGGTCGGGATCTTGCGGGTCGATATCCGGAATCCATACTTTGAGTCTGATATTGTCGGTTCGGGTTGTCTGAGTCCACAACAGCATCGAAGACGGACTCGGGTCTCCGGCCATGACTGTGCTGGGAAAAATCGTCTGATCGAGATTGATCGATTCAAGATCGAGGCTAACAGGATTTATTGGAGTGTGCGGAGGCGGTTTCCATTCTTTGTCTTCGGCCCCATTTGAGCCGGCGCAGCCGATCAGACAATAACCCAAGATCGACAAAGTAAGAAACAGACGAAGCAGCATTGGCAATAGTCTCCTGAATCGGCCAATAGTACAGTAAGTAAAATGGATTTTCACAAAAAAACGCACCGCATATCTGTAAACATTCTGGAGATTGGCGTTGCCCCCACAAAACGCGCCTAGTCTATTGTTATAACTGAACTTATCAAGACAACCGAATACAGTCTGCATATCTGTAACCCTGTATATACATCAACAACTAAATCGATACTGCATAAGCCTTCAAAAAGACTGGATTAACTATCCCGGAGATCCGGCCAGGTGGTTGGCACACAAGTTGCTCTAGTCGGAGGCGTAACAAAAAAACCAACCCGGAGGAATGAAATGATACGGCTTACCAAGATCTTCGCAATTATCGCAAGTCTGAGTCTTATAATCGGCTGTGGCAGCCAATCGAATCAGCCTGAGGTCGACTACGGTCCCAATCCATTTTTAGAAAAAGGCATGGACAATGGCAAGGAAGATACCGGCTATGTCAACCTGCGCGGAGTCGAGGTTCACGTAACCGTCGAAGCCGACATCCAGGCCGCTTCATACCATATCTTTGATGCCCCGGCCGAGCTGGCCCAGTTTGCGGTCACCTATTTGAGAAAACGCGACAACTTCTATCTCGAAATTCTGGCCGAAGACTCGACTTCAGCGGAAAGAGTCGAGTGGCTGGTGGACGGTGAGTGGCTGACCAGGGCCGAGGCCGCTCAAGTCGACAAATCAAAATTGACCCACTTTCGGATGCTCGAAGTCAACGCGGTTGTGCTCAACTCAGCGGCCAGTAATATCCAGACAGGTAAAGTCTTCGAAGCCAAAGTTCCGGTTAAACACGAATCGATCATGCGGGATGCGGATGACAAATGCGCCGACTACAACTCACACATTGATCTGGGTCAGTCGATATACTGGTATCTGTGGAACCCGACTCGCTCGAATTGCCCGGCCGAGCTTCTCCAGACAATGACCCTGACCGTCGCCGAGGTTCTGCCCAACAACCCCGAAAGTTATCCCGAGTACGACAAACTGTGGGAAGACGGCAAACTCACCGCAGCGGTCTTCTTCGGAAAGCTGGACGACGGCGATGTGGCCGATGATTACAACTGGGGCAACTTCAACAAGCTGTCCACCTGGTTGACTGATGCCGGTTTTACTCAGGAAGAAAATGTTGAAATGGGTCGCCGCTTCATCAAAGCTACCGGTGATCTGTCGGTGGTCATCGACGTTTACGGCCCCGACATTTTTCACTCGGTCGCTGATTATGCCCGCTTTCAAAACTGGCAAAGTGCGGTAAGCACGCACGAAATCGTCATGTACAACGGTCACAGCGTCTTGGGTACCGGCTATGCTTTCGAACGGGCCGTCTATCCGGACTACTATCAGATTTTTCAAGTCGCCAGCTGCCTGAGCTACGAATACTATGTTCGCCCGGTTCTGGCCGGCAAGGGCTCTTGGGACAAGATCGACATCCTGTCCAATGTTCAGCCGACTTATTACTCGGAGAATTTCCCCTTGACCACAACCGTATTAGCCAAGCTGATCTGGGGCTTCGAAAACAACGGCCGGGCTTCCTGGCAGGACATTATGGAAGCTGTCAGCCGCAAGCTGGGCCACTCCCGCTTTGGCGTCAGTGGCGCCAGGGGTAACTGCTATTCGCCCGAAGGCGACCGCTGCCAGACGGACCCCGATCCGGACGAGTTGCGCTATGAAAACACGACCAGCATCCAGATTCCCGACAACAACGAAGAAGGCATCAGCTCGGAAATCGTGGTTGCCGAAAACATGAACATCGGCACGCTCAAGCTAGAGCTGAATCTCGACCACACCTATGTTGGCGATCTGAAAATCACTCTGACTCATTCAGAACGCAGCTACACCTTCTGGAGCCGCGAAGGCGGCTCGGATGACAATATCCACGAAACTTTCGAGCTCAACAACTTCAAAGGCTTAGACGCCAACGGTTCTTGGCTTTTGAATATTAGTGACCACGCCGGAGCCGACACCGGCCGGCTCAACAGCTGGACCCTGATCGTCACCCCCGGCGACGGCGGCGACCCCGACCCGGACGTGCTGATCTACGAAAACACGAATGTGTCGGCCGTACCCGACAACGATGCAAACGGTGTCGCAAGCGTTATCGAGGTTGCCGAAGCGGTCGAGATTGGCTCGGTCAAGCTGGACGTCAATCTCAGTCACAGCTATATCGGCGACATCAAGATTGCCCTGACCCACAACGGCGCCACTCAGATGGTCTGGAATCGTGAGGGTGGTTCCCGGGATGACCTGGTCGAGGCTTTCGAACTTAGCAGCTTCAATGGAGTGGATGCATCGGGTAACTGGACGCTCACGGTGACTGACCATGCCTCGCGCGACACCGGCTCATTGAACAGCTGGAAGCTGACCATCACTCCCAAGGGCGGCAGCAACCCCGACCCGACAGAACTACGCTACGAAGATGTATTTTCGGTGGCAATCCCCGACAACGACACTAACGGCGTCAGCCGGACCATCCAGATCAGCGAAACAGACACAATCGCTAACCTGAAAGTCGAACTGCAGGTAACCCACACTTACGTCGGTGACCTGCAGATTGTCCTTTCCCACAACGGCACCGATTATGCTATTTGGGACCGGACCGGCGGCGGGCAAGACAACCTGCAACAAACCTTCGACCTGACCGTATTCAACGGCATGTCGATCAATGGCGACTGGACTTTGAAAGTAGCCGACAAGGCCAATATTGATACCGGCAATTTAGACAGCTGGGCGCTGGTAATCACGCCGGCCGAATAGGAATTTTCCCACTCTCTAGGTGCAGTGGTCCCAATCCTTCTTTAATTGTTCCAACTCCTTTTTAGATAGACGCCTGCGGCTGCGGCTGCGCGGCAACCTGAGCCTTCGTCTTTTCGAGGTCTGGACCTGCTCCTTTTTACGCCTGGTTTTGACTCGGTTTTCTTCTTTTGTCTGTCCCATAACACACCACCTTCAGGTGTTTAACGTATGGGCCAAGTAAAATGTTCCCCTGGCGAGAGTTTGAACGGAGAGTGTTTCAGTCGTTGCGCACGCAACGGACCAATTGGAGCTCGTTGAAGGCGTGGATGGAGGCGTAACCGTCGGTGTAGCTGGTAGCCCAGCCCTCGTTGGGTGGAAACTGAATTGGCGTCGACGACCAGAACCACTCAGCCGGGCAGCCGGGAAAGGCTATGATGTCAATGGAGGGCTGTAGCCGTCGATCGTCCACCAGGGTCTGCAGCTCCTTCAAGGTAGGCAGCCTCCAGTCGGTCTGATTGCCCAGGCTAAGCGTCTCACAGCAGTCCAGGGCGTCAAGCCAGGTCATGGCGGCGACGTGTTGCCGTTGCCAGTCAAGGTCCGAACCGTGATCGTGGACTACATCTGCGTCGAAAGTGAAGCGCGTGTTGGGTGGTGCATACTCCCCCCGCACGCAACGCACCCGGCCGGTTCCGTAGGGGTCGTGGTCATATATGAACCCGAGCTCGAAGCGGACGCCGTAGGCCAGGTTGAGGAACGGCACCGGAGACGCACTCCAGAAGAAGTCACTCGGCGTATCCGGGAAAGCATCTAAATCGATGGTCGGGTCCAACCCACCGTAGTCGAGCAACGAGACCAGCTCCAGTCGACTAGGCAGTCGCCAGTCGCTGGCACCATCCAACTCGAGCGCAGCACAGTGGTCCCGGGCCTCCCACCAGTCGTACGAGGTCGCCACAGTAGACCGCTGCCACATCAAACCAGTCACCAGGTCGGTGACCACATGCTGCTCAATATCGTAGCTGAGCGAGTTGACTAAGTAGTTTGCGTCCTGACCAAAAGCTAGCTCGCCCGGGTTTGGACAAGTGGCAACTACCTGCTGGCCGTCGGTGCAAAAACCAATGTTAGAGTCAGGCATCGGCCAGGTCGGGTGGATCGGATTTACCGCCTCGCCCAGGCAGCGGTCGGCCATTAGAAGATGGCACTCGAGCATAGAGTCGGGAAGTTCTACCGGCCCAGGCGGCTGGGATATATCCAGCACACCTTGGGTAAACCCCGTCTCGTCCAGATCGCGCCAGGAAAAAGTGTCCTGGATCGGAAACTGAAGGTCGATAAAAAGCGGCTGTGACCCTTCTTTATCCACTACCAGCGGCTTGCCCGGAATGGGCACCCGTACGTCAAAGGCAGTCCCGGTGGTTGCCGCGATACCGCCCCACTCTGACAGAGTGCAGTTTAAGGTCGTATTTCCGCCGAACGACTGTGTCTGCCCAAAAGCGGTAAAGGTGGCCAAATACTGACCCTGGCCGCGGACCTGCCCTTGATCGTTTTCGTGATTGGACAAGGCCATATCGATCTCCAGAGTGCCTGGCACGTCCATGCCAAAGTGGGCCGTTGCCTGGAGCTTGTATATGACATAGGCCACCCGTACCCGTATGTGGGTATAGTTATCGGGCGGGAGCGCGGCGGTGTTCGTGGTGAGGATCCGGCCGCTGGTGGACACATCGACCTCCACGAGGTCGCCGGCCAGTTCGAGCGAAACCGGTGCCGGGTCCTTGTGACTGCGCAGCAACTCGACTGCCATGATCCCGAGACGCATCTGGGTTGGCGTCTGGTAGTTCAGTTCGGGTTGATGCATCGCCTCCCAACTGCCACAGCTGGCAACCGCCTGGGCCGAAACCGTCAGGTCGACTCCAATCACCTGGTCACCGTTGGCATCCGCGTCTGTTTGCGCATCATACGAACCATCCGGTTGATTGGCCGTCGTGGAATTAGAGCAGGAAACGAGCCCGGTGATCATGAGTCCGACAGCCAGCAACTTCCCGAGGTAACTAAAGATTATAAGTATTAGAGACATTTTCATGTAATTAGACGCCAGTTCTAAGGCAACCATTCAACGAACTTGCTGGCCGTCTTTCCAGGTGCCTTTGACTTTCTTGCCGTCGGGGAAAATATAGGTGCCCTGGCCGTTGGGCTTGTCGTGCTTGAATTGACCGCTGTACTTGGTTCCATCGGGCATTGTCAGGGTACCCTGGCCGCTCTTTTGATTGTCCTTCCAGAACCCGGTGTATTTCTCTTTGCTGGTCGACGTCATGGTGCCCTGGCCGTTGCGCTTGTCGTCCTTCCAGAGCCCCACGTACTTCCAGCCATCCGGCCAGATCATGGTGCCCTGGCCGTTTCTTTTTTCGTTTTTCCAGTTACACTCACACTTCTTGCCGTCCGGCCAATTGTAGACACCCTTACCGTGCAGCTTGCCGACCTTGAAGCTGCCCGTGTATACGCGCCCGTCCGGCCAGGCCAGAGTACCCTGACCATGCTTCTTACCGGCCAAGAAATTGCCTTCGTACTTGCGGCCGTCTTTGAAGGTCATTAGGGCCCGGCCGGTTCGTTTGCCTTTGGAAAAGTCACCGATATAGACGGTACCGCTCGGCCATGACTTTGTGCCGCGACCGTGCGGTTTGCCGGCCGCCCAGGCGCCTTCATATTTGCGACCGTCGGGCCAGGTGTAAGTGCCCTGACCGGCCCGCTTGTCGTTTTTCCAGTCACCGACATATTGGCGTCCGTCTTCGAGAGTATAAGTGCCCTTGCCCTGCAGCTTGCCTTTCATAAAATCGCCCTGGTAGGTCCGGCCGTCGGGCCAGATCATCTTGCCGCTGCCCTGCATGAAATCGTCTTTCCAGTCGCCCTGATAGACTTTGCCCTTGGGACCGGTGTGCTTGCCCGGGCCATTGCGCAGGTTGCTTTTCCAGGTGCCCTCAAACTTGGACCCGTTCGGACGAATGTATGAGCCTTGCCCCTCGAATTCACCCTTGACCAGGTCACCAATGAAGTATGACTTATCCGGCCAGGTGTAGGTCCCGTGGCCGTGCATGACCCCTTTTTCGAAAGCACCTTCGTATTTATGCTTCTTGGCACTAACTGCCGTACCTTGACCATGCGCCAGCCCGTCTTTACATTCGCCTTTCTTATATTTCCAGCCGACACCCTTGCGGGAGTTGACCTTGCAATCTTCGGCCAGGGCAAACGAATTCAGACAAATAAAAACTGTAAGCATGAAAGCACAACGGGCCAGGTACTTCATTGGGCGACTACCTCACTGGTTCGAGAATTTATTACTTACAAACAGTGCAAAATGACGCCCGAGTTGTCAAGAAAGAGGGCTGAGGGCCGCCAGAGCCGGTACCAGCAAGTTGGCAATCCAGAGCGCAGCTGAAAACGTGGTAACCAGTTGGGCCCGGCGATAGGCGGCGAACTTGCGACTGACTACATTGGCCAGTTCGTAGACCTGGCCGAGCAAACTTGCGCTGATTTCTTTCGGCCCGGTGTTGCGGCAATCATCCAGGTAGGCCGCCATGTTGCGGCGCTTGGCAATGTCACCGAAGAAAACCAGCTTGGCCCGATCGTTGGTCGCCTGACCCGGCAGGCGGGCGAAGACAACCGACAGACAAAGCAGAATGGCGACCGAGGCGACCACGACAGCCGCCACCGGTAAAATCTGCGTGAGTGCACCGGCTGCACCGGTTGCCAAGAAGATCGAATTGATCAACAAGAGCGAATTTGCCTTACCATCGGTCACGTTGACAAAAGATTGGTTGTACTGCATGACTGACATGGCAAACCCGAGGCGCTCGGTGGAAGTCATCTGGTTACGATCTCTTTCGATCATGCTTTCAACCACGGTTTTTGTATTCAGCAGCTCATGAATTATTTCCCGTCTCTCGGCAACCATTGTTTGCCTCCTTTCGCTCCTCACTCTTTAAGGTATAGCAATTGATGTGCCAGATAATTTGCGTCGTTTTTTCAATTATTTGGGGAAATATCGAACTTTTTTCGATCCATTATGGGGCACACTATTCAGGTTCTCGAGCCTTTTTGGATCGCCTGGCCCGGCTTGATGCAATCGGACGATTATGTTAGAGAACATTAGAATCTCTCAGGGAATTGCTATGCTCGAGCCGGTAGTTCAGGACTATATCCGCGCGTGTACTGAACTGGACAAGGACGCCTTTTGTATGCAAGTCGGCGGGCCGGTCTTGATCTCGAAAGCAGCCAAAAAATTACAGACATTCCAGCTGGCCGCCACCGACATGCATTTTGATCGAGACCATCGGCCCAAGGCAAAAAAAGCAAATCTCAGTCATCAATTACCGGTCTTGGAGCTCAGAAAAGACGCCGATGGCCCATCCGGACAAATTGGCGTCGGCCGGGCCGAGGAGAACACTGTGGTAATCAACGACGAAACGGTTTCACAACAGCACGCCGTTTTGTTCCGGGATACCCGTACCGATATAACCATGCTCCAGGATCTCGAGTCGACCAACGGCACAACCATCAACGGCAAACTCCTGGTGCCCGGCCGGGCGGTCGAGTTGCGCGACGGCGATCGGATATCTTTCGGTGATTCGCTTTTCATTTTTTACACGGCCGCCGGTTTGTATGACACACTGGACCAAATGATCAATCCCCCAATCGAATAATCTTCAATTTCCTATCTAAGGTGAATAATGAAAAAATGGATTCTCAAGACGGCGCCTTTCTGGATTTTGGGATCAATAATCTCTATCGGCCTGATTAGCCTGCCAGGCAGTTCCAGGGCCGACAGAAGGGCTCCCGATACTCCCTTGAAGCAGGCAGCCGCAAGCACACCCGATCGCGAAGGCCCGCCCCTGGGCGGCCCCAAGGTACTTTCCACAAAAACCTTCAGGATTGCAGCCAAAGATCTTGTGCGCCCGCGGCAGGGGGGCTCGCCGTCGCCGGCTTATATCAGCAAGGGCATCCGGTGGGCGCTGGGCGCCCATTCACCCGACCCGGCTTGGTCTTTCGACGGAACGCGCATTGCTTATCACGATGGCGTCTGTATAACGATCCGCAAAACCGACGGTGCCCTCGATCGCTTATTGCGACCCAAGGGCAAAGCCCGCAAGCATATGGGCGAAGGCTGCCGCTCACCACGCTGGTCTCACGATGACAAGCGAATCGTTGCCAGCCATTCTTTTCACGGTCCGGGCATGCTCTTTGAGGTCGGCTCGAAGAGAGGCCGCCTGCTGTCGCCGCGTGGCAACGGCCTGTGGTCGCTGAGTTTCATTCCCGGCGACCGTTATCTGATCGGCCGTGTTCACCAGACCGGGGTGGGCATGATCCCGGTGGCTAATCCTACGAAGATCCTGGCGCTGACCAGCAAACATGTTTCTACGATGCAGGGATTTTTCCCGTCTTTCTCACCCGACGGCAAATACGCAGTGCGCCTGCTGGGCGATGCCTGGAGCGATAGCGCCCGGCTCGAGATAATCACGATCGGGTCCGATCGCCCCAAGCGCGGCAGTACCAAAGATCCCTGGGAGAATCTCAATAAAAAAGGCGACTACCCGGCCATCGTCGGCGAACAAAGCCTGACTGTTGAAACCGGGGCGCCTGTCATGGATTATGCCTGGGGTCCGGACGGCACCCGCCTGGTGGCAGTCGTCAGCAAATGGTACGGCGGCTATGACCAGTATTTCTACAAACCCGGCGAACTGGTCTTCATTGATGTAGCCGGCGGGAACCTGACCCGCACCGGGGTAATCGGATCGAACCCGGTTTGGTCTCCCGACGGGCGCTATATCGCCTTCGACCGGCCGGAAAAAGGTATCTTCTTAATGGCGGCCACCGGCGGCGACTACCGTCCCTGGAAACTCCACCCGCGCGGAATGGAACCCCGCTGGAGTCCCAAGGCGGATATTCTTTTCGTCCTCGACCCGGCTGACGGCAGCGGCAAACTCCTGACACTTACGAGGTAACCCTCTTTGGAGCAGGGAGACGAACGAACACCGCCCGGACTAGTCGAGCGCTGCACGGACGGGCTTTTGGCGGTTTTGCTGGTCGTAATTCCACTTATTTTCACCAGCGCAGTCCGCGAATATTCATCCATAAAGAGTATGAGTCTGATCTTGCTGACCGGCGCGCTGGCCGTCCTGGCCGCATTCAGTCCACAACCGGTCCGCTTACGAAACTGGTTTGGCTTTTTAGTCGCGGCTTTGATCATATATTGCGCCGGACTGGTCTTGTTGCATCCATCGGCCGATTCTATTTCAGCCGCCTCGTACCTGACAGCCTGCGGGCTGTTGTTTTTTTTGATCGCCGGCCGGGTTGCGGCCTGGTCGGACCGGCGCTTGGCAATTTGTATCGGCCTGCCGCTGTTTATTTGCCTGGGCCTGTCTTTGATACAGGCCACCGGCTGCGGCTTGCTGGCCGCCACTCGACTGGCCTTCGGCACCACTCACGGTCGATTGGTAGGCACGATCGGTAATCCCAATGAAAATACTTGGTATCTGCTGTTGGGTTCGATTTTGCTGGCCAGCTTCATCTTCAAGAGCAAACGCCGCTACCTGGCCCTGGTAGTTTTCGTTCTGGTGGCCCTGGTTGTTACGCTGAATCGTTCGCGGGCAACCGCCCTGGTGATCCCGTTGGCCGGCTTGTTCTTCCTGGGCAGAAACTGGAGCGGCCGTCTTCGCAGGTTGTCCGGGATCGCCTTATTAGTCTTGAGCGGCCTGGCTCTGGCCGGTTTCTTCTACCTCAAGGGTGAGCGCGCCCTGGCCGGGCGGGTCTACCTGGCCCGCATTTCGATCGGCATGATCGCAAACAATTTCTGCCTGCCGGCCGGACCGGGCGGCTATGCCCGTGATTATCCCGTTGCGCAGGCCAACCTTCTGCAACAGCAGCCTGAATACGCAACTTATTATTCGCAGATTGAACATGCTCATTGCGATCTTCTCGAGCTATTCTACGAGCTGGGCGTTTTCGGTCTGATAATCTTGGGCTGGCTTGTTTGGCTGGCGCTCAAGAGACAAAATCAACCCTGGTTGCGGGCCACACTGGCGGCCGGTTTTTTACTGAGCAGCACGGGATATCTTCTTTTTTCACCGGCCGCGGCCACACTTATGATACTGGCCATGGGTCTGTGGGTCGGCCGGCTACCGGCCGGTCAACAGTCTTTATTTCGCCTGCCGGCCTTTTTCAGAACCATCGGTCTGTGCCTGGCCGGAAGCTGTCTCGTAGTTGTCGCAATTTTCGGCCTTTACTCCGAACTGCGCCTGACCCAAGCGCTAAAAACTTTCGAAACCGGCCATGTGAAACAGGCCGGCGACCTTTTCGAAGTCGCAGTTCAGACCTGGCCTACGGCCGATGCACTTTTCTATCTCGGCAACTTC
>JAFDKH010000394.1 GCA_019307065.1 Deltaproteobacteria bacterium | reverse complement strand
CAGTTAATGCATTGGAAAATGGTGCCGTCACTTTTCTTTGCAAGCCGTTCAACAAAGAAGAACTTATCGAAGTAGTCAATCGAGCAATCGAACAGGACCGCAAAGCAATTCATGAAGACATTCAAATAAAAAACATACAGAAACGCTATCATCTTCTGACAACCAAAGAAAAAGAGGTATTGCATTTTGTCGCGCTAGGCCTGAAGAACATTGATACTGCTGCGGAGGAGGTATAACCGAAAGTTGTGTTTGAGCGAGTAATAATAATGAGCGTATCCTTTGGTTTGAAAGAACCAAAACTCGTCCCTTTGCAGAGGGGCAGAAAGGATACGCTCATGAAAAATGATAACGTGATTTCTCTCCGAGGTCGAGATGAACCTTCCGAAAGCCCTCGAAGCGTCTTGGACGAGTTGGTCAGGGAGGGGGCCCGCCGGATGCTCCAGACCGCTCTTGAAAACGAGGTCGGCGAGTACACGGAACGTCACCAGGCCCTCGTCGATGCGGAGGGTCATCGGCGCGTCGTCCGCAACGGGCATCTGCCCGAGCGGGATCTTATCACCGGGGCTGGGCCTCTTCGCATCAAACAACCTCGCGTTCGTGACGATCGCGGCGGCAAAAAGTTTACGAGCAAGATCCTGCCGCCCTTCATGCGACGCGCCCCAAGCGTCGATACTTTGATTCCTGTTCTCTACCTCAAGGGCGTGTCCACAGGAAGCTTCGGCGAAGCATTGTCGGCCATCCTGGGGCCCAATGCAGCTGGGTTGAGCCCAACCAACATCGTTCGTCTCAAGGAAGGCTGGAAAAAAGATTATAACGATTGGGCCAAGCGTGATGGGATCTACTTCAACGTGCGACTCGACAAAGACCGTCCCTGCATGCTCGTGCTGATGGGCGCTCTGGAAGACGGCAAGAAGGAACTCGTGGCCGTCCATGATGGGCATCGCGAGAGCAAGGCATCTTGGCTGACGGTTTTGCAGGGGCTGAAGCGGCAGGGACTTGCTGCCGATCCCAAGCTGGCGATCGGCGATGGGGCCCTGGGCTTCTGGGCCGCCATGGAAGAGGCCTTCCCTGCAGCAAGAGAGCAACGCTGCTGGGTGCACAAGACAGCCAACATTCTGGACAAGATGCCAAAAAGCGTGCAGCCGGACGCGAAGAAACTGATCCACGAGATGTATCTGTCTCCTACTCGCAAGGATGCCAAGAAGGCCTTCGCCGCGTTCACTCAGCAGTACAAGGCTAAGTACCCCAAGGCAGTCGATTGCCTTACAAAAGATGAAGATGTGCTTTTCACCTTTTATGATTTTCCTGCGGAGCATTGGCCGCACTTGCGAACGACGAACCCGATCGAGTCGACATTCTCGACGGTGCGCCACAGAACGAGGCAAACAAAAGGGTGTGGGTCGAGGCAGGCGACGCTGACGATGGTCTTCAAATTGGCGATGGAGGCGGAGAAACGCTGGAGACGATTGAACGGACATCAACTCATTGCCAAGGTCATCGAGGGTGTGAAATTCATCGATGGCGAGTTAAAGGAAGCGGCTGCTTGAAATGAATCACCAGAGGATGCGTTCATGTTCTCAAACACAACTTTTGACAATATCTCGATATAGAGGCCCTCAGAGTGGAGGGGTTGCCAGAATCTAGCTTCCATTGGATAATGCACCTATAAAAGCACGTTTTAGAGAATGATTAGGGGAATACATAACAGGAATACTGTTGTTTATAGAAAGTAGGGGAACATGAGGCAGCTCTCAAACATCCTTTCCGTGGGTCTTGCTATAGTCTTGTTCTGTATTCTCCAGTCCGGTTGCAAGTGTTCCGATTCAACTGCATGCTCAAGCACCTGCGATAATCCAGGTGAGACAAGGTGCTTTAACGATGTAATTCAGACTTGTGTCCTTTACCAGGATCAGTGCCAGGACTGGGAATATAAAATCGATTGCTCATATTTCGACCAGGTCTGCCAGGTCACGAATGAGGGCGCGAAATGCTCCTTGGACTGTACTGACAAATGCTCTACCGAAGGAGAGAGCAAGTGTGGCGGTGACAAAATTATGTACTGCTCACTGGCTTCAAACGGTTGTCTGGACTGGAACGAAGTTACCGACTGCACCTACTTCGGCCAAGCCTGCGATGATTCAGATAAGTATGCGCGCTGTGTCGCCATATGTGAATATGAGTGTGAAACCGCAGGAGCCACTCGCTGCAGTGGCGACATCGTGCAGACCTGTTCCCCGACAACTGACGAATGCATCGAGTGGGTAAACACCTACACATGCCCGTTGGCGCAGGAGTGCAACGACACAGAGGGAACTGCGGAGTGCGTCTGTGACGATATGTGCACAGATAGGGGCACGACCCAGTGTGACGGAACGGTGATCCAGACTTGCTCGAGAGACGACTACGGGTGCCTCTACCTGGAGGACACCATTGACTGCGACGATTCAGATCTTGTGTGTAACGATATAACCGGAGTTGCTGTCTGTGAAGTTTGTTCTCCGGATTGCACGGGACGTGAATGCGGCCCTGACCCGGTCTGCCACGAGATCTGCGGGTTCTGTGAAGGCGCTACAGAACTTTGCCGGGACGACGAGGGAATATGCGAGAACGTCTGCGCTGATCTTGAATGCGGTACGTTCGAAGGCATTGACTGCGGCGAGTGCGTCGGTCTTACAGATGTTTGCAGGCCGGCGACTGGTCTATGCGAAGACGTGTGCCTCTGGCGCGAGTGTGGCGATGCCGAAGGATTTGACTGCGGTACATGTCCTGACGACGAGAACTGCTTGAATGGCCAGTGCTTCACACCGGCTTGCGAGGGCGGTATGTGCCTGGTTCCCGAAGGCCCATTCTGGATGGGCTGCAACGAAGATGTAGATCTCTTTTGCGAAAATAATGAATACCCATATCACGAAGTGTATCTGGATGCATTCGAGATAAACATGTTCGAGGTTACGCAGGCAGAATACTTTTTATGTGTTTTGGAAGGAATATGCGAGATGCCAGTAGGATATTTTGACCCTGAGAGTCATGGAGATGACCCGGTTGTCTATATGTATTGGGAAGGTGCAACGGCATTCTGTCAATGGGCAGGAAAAAGGCTGTGTACCGAAGCAGAATGGGAAAAAGCAGCCAGGGGAACTGATGGAAGAAGGTATCCTTGGGGCAACGAGCCGGCAACATGTGAATTTGCCGTAATGAATGATGGTGGAGATGGTTGCGGAACGGGAGGCATGATGCCTGTCGGATCGAGGCCTGCCGGCGCGGGTCCTTTCGGTACTCACGATCAGGCCGGAAACGTTTGGGAACTTGTAAACGACTATTATTCAGAAACATACTACTCTGAATGCATCACAAATTGTAGCAACCCTACCGGCCCATCGGAGGCGGAATCCGATCATGGCGATCATGTGGTTCGAGGAGGAGATTTTCTTAGTTGGGCTGATAAAATGAGAGTGTCCTGGCGTTACCAAGACACCTTTTGGCCGTCGTTTATGGGTTTCCGCTGCTGTAGATCAGTTGAATGAGAACATCGAACGTGGAGGGCGCCGTGACTTCATGCCGTTCATGGCAGATAGCGTTGAGTTTTTTCTTATGCTCTTCGATTTGTTGCTGTTCAGATTATGGCAACGCGAATGGTGACCCGCATGACTTACCTGGTTTTTTCAGCGGCAAATGCATAGAC
>JAFDKH010000203.1 GCA_019307065.1 Deltaproteobacteria bacterium | reverse complement strand
TACGGTTCCTGGCAGTTCGCCTATCAGATCAGCGAGCCCTCGTCTTTTCAATTGAGCGACAAGACTCGCTGGTTTTATTTCATTACCCTGTCGGTGCCGCTTTACAGTCAAACCCGCTACGCCGATCTGGAACAGAAGCGGGCAGCCCTGCACAAGGCCGAGCTCGAAGCTCAAGACGCCAAGCTCAAGGCAATCTGCGCGCCGCAACTACGAGACCGCTATGTTGCTAGTCGGCACATCCAAGACCAAGGCCGAACTGGCTAGCCAGGCCTTGAGACTGGCCGAGAGCGCCTACGAAAACGGGACCGGATCTTCTCTGGATGTAACCGACGCCAGGCGCACCAGCCGTTCAGCCGAAATAAATTTTAGCGTCAGACGCTTCGAGTCTCAGCTGGCCTTGCTGACCCTGCTGCGCTCGGTCGGCGAAGATATGAGTAAATTGGGTTCCGACTAGGTTTCCAGCCAAATAGTGACTACCTCAGTTGTAAGGTGCGCAGGTTGAGACCCCAGCGCCTACGATAATATAGGGCAGGTTGTCGAGCAGCGTCTCGGTCTGCCCGTCTTCTGGATCCAGCAGCAGCACCTTGGAGTCGTAACTGCCGGAGTAAGTGGTTACGAAGATGTAGAACTTGCCGCCCCAGTGGGCAAAGGCCCAGGCGCGGATGTCGCCCGCCAGCCCGGGCAGCGGCCACTGGTTATCGATCTGACCGCTGAGCTTATTGAGCTTGGCCACGAAAGTGCTGCCCGCGCCCGGGAAGTAGCCGAACCACTCGCCCTTGCCCGTGCCGGTAAGCTCCGGACCGTACTCGGCCTGGGGGCAGGGACCGATGGTCGTGAGCGCCAGCGTGTTGGGATCGATCATGGCCATGTCGCCCATTACCTGGGCGTCGACGTTGCCACCAGCGATGAAGAGATGCTCGGCTTCCGAACCGGGTTCGTCACTGACGAAACCCATGCCAAACAGCTTGAAGCCGTCCTGGCCCTTGGGATAGGGGCTAGCCTGGCAGGATGCGTCGGTTGTGCTGACTAGGAAGATCTCTCCGCTGGTGTACAGCACCCAGGCCCGGCCGCTGCGATCAACCGACATCGAGAACGGAGTGGCCGTTCCTCCGCCGCCCCAGTCCGGCCATGACGGCCCGGCCGGACAATTCAAGTTGCCGATTAGCGCAAATTCGTTGGCGCCGCCGGCCGGGTTGAAGCTCAGCAGGCGATAGGAATCGTCCACCACGTAGATGAACATGGTCTCGGGCGGACAGGCCGGGTCGCCGCAACTTCCGGCCACGCAAGCCTCCGTCCAGCAAGTCTCGACCAGGCCGCCGACGGTTCCGTCCGGGTTGCAGGCGTGCACGTCTCCACCCGAGCAAACGTTGCCGGCGGCAGGGTCGCAGTCGACGCAGCCCAACTCGACAAGACAGGCCTGCTCGTCGCCGCAGTGTTGCAACTCGGTGAAGACGCCGGCCTGGCACTCCTGGTAACTGGCCCCCTGGCAGCGCTTCTGCCCTTGGGTGCAGGCGCACTTGCCGTCCGCGCCGCAAACGCCCTCAGCGCAATCGCCACATTGCAGGAACCCGCCGCATCCGTCGTCCCACTGGCCGCATTCCTTACCCAGATCGTCGCAGGTCGCAGCGGCGCAGGTGCCCTGGCACTCGCACGAGGCCGGGTTGCAAACCTGACCCGCAGCGGCGCAAGCGTCCTGGCAAATGCCGCCACAGCCGTTGTCTCCGCAGCACTTACTCGTACATTGCGGCTGACATTCGCAAGGCGTCTTACAATCGACGCCCGCGCCATCGCAGCCGCAGTCGCAGGCGCCGATGAGATCTTCACGCTTGCCGCAGCCGTCCTGCCAGTAGACGCTGCCCAACTCGCAAACGGTAGCCTCGTGCGAGTTGCACTCTCCGCCCGGATTCTCCCCAGCGCAACCCCCGGCCATCAAGATCGCCAAAGAGGCGCCAAGACCAACAGAAAAAATGCCCCGCATCATTTCACCTCCCGGCAGTTTGCTTATCCTCCACATTATAGCAGATTATGGAATGTGCACCCGATAGAGTCCGCCGGCGCCGGAGTAAACGCCGACCAGGTATGTAGCGGATGCCGATCCATCCAGGGCCAGCCGGTAGACCTGGTCCGAGGGCAACAGGTCGGCAGTCAACTCGCTAAAGGTCTGACCGCGGTCCTCGCTCAGATACAACCCGGGTGCCGACTCTGAGGTGAAATCCGCATCCACCGCGCTGACTCCCGCCAGAATCCGGTTCGGTCGATCGGGATCGATAAGGACCGTCCATAACTGGCAATCAGGGAAGGCATGCGTATCCCAGGTTGTGCCCCCGTCTTTACTGATGTGCAGCGCCCCCTGCCCGCCGGCCACCCATAATCCGTTTGGGGAAACGGCAAGCGAGAAAAGCACCTGCCCGTCCAGGGCGACTTTTCCGAACACTGACTGGCTCGAAGTGCTGGCATACAGACCGTCACTGGTGGCGATCAGCAGTTCTCCCGCCTCGCTGGGATGTTCTTTCACATCCAGGACCGCGATGGTGTCGTGCCACGAATCCGGTGTTAGTTGTACAAAGCTATCCCCCTTGTCCATGGATCGATAAACGCCGAAAGGACCGCCGGCCGGCGACCAGGCACCCGCGTACACCAGATCAGGATCGTTGCTGTCGAAAAGGATGCTCATCACCGCGACACCGTCTGGCCCTCGGTGGTCCCAGCTGCCCCCCCCGTCCTGGCTGCGATACAGGCCTGTGGAAAAACCGAAGTACGGAGCCATCAAGAGAAAGTCGGGGTTATCTGGCGCGACGGCCACCTGCCAGGCCCAGCTCTCCGGAGCCTCGAGGCGCAGCCAGGTCTCGCCGCCGTTGTCACTGCGAACGACGCTTGGACTCCCCTGGAAGTAGATTCGTCCCGGATCCGAGCGAGCAACTGCAAACGCCCCGGGTGCCGTGGCTACCGATGGAGGACCGCTGTGGCGAAGCCAGGTGTCACCACCGTCCAGGCTGCGCTCGATGCCATCGCCGACCAATCCTATAAGGACCAGGCTGGAATCGTGGGGGCTAACCCGGATGCGGAAAACGTCTTCGTGCTCCAGCCCAGCCGTGATATCGGTGAATGTTAATCCGCCGTCATCGCTGCGCAGGCGCAGGTTGCCGCCACCTAACCGAAAAGTGCCCAGATAGATCAGCAGGGCGTCAGCCGGATCGAAGGCAGCCGCCACGCTGATGGGGATCCCTTGGGCACCATCCAGGTACTGTTCGGCAATCGGGTTCCAGCTGTCGCCCCCATCGGTGCTGTGTAGAACCCGGTTGCCCGCGGCTGCCAGCACGCGGATCGGATCGGAGGGTGCCACCACCAAATCCCAGAACTCGAGCGAGTCGAGCTCCGTATAGACATCACCCACTTCAACCCAGTTGGCAGCGCCATTCAGGCTGCGATAGATCCCTCCCCCTTCCAGACCCGCATACAAGCGCTGCGGTTGGGACGAATCGATGGCCAGAGTGTAAACCTGCAGGCCGGCCGCCAGACCCACGGAAGCCTTGTGCCAGGTGTTGGCTCCATCGGTGCTCTTGTAAACCCCATCTCCGGTGCCGGCGTATAGCACCTGCGGATCTGTTGGATCCAATGCCAGAGCACGAACCAGCCGGTGGGGATTCTGCTGGGTCAGCCCGTTGTTGCGCTCCTGCCAGCTAGCACCGCCGTCTATACTCCTCAAGATCCCGTGGCCGTAGCAATCGCAGATAGTGATGATATCTGGATTGCCCGGGTAGACCCGTACATCCCAGGCCGACCAGTTCTGCCGACCCAAGGGCAAGTTTTCCCAACTGGCTCCCCGGTCGTGGCTCACGTACAATCCGCCGCTATCATCGATGCCGGCAAAAATCGTGTTTGGATCGGTAGGGTGAAAGGCGAAGGAAGAAGGGTATCCTCCCGAAGGAGCGATGTTCTCGAAGGAGATCTGTGCAGGACCTCCGTCATTATCCCCGTCCCCACCGTCCGGAGGGATTTCGGCATCTCCGTCAACACCAGCATCATCGACCGCGTCGCCGTCAGAAAAACCTCCATCGACACCGGAATCACCGTCGGCAGGGGCGCCACCACCGCTGCTGCATGCCGCACCGACGACCCAGATTGTCCCCAGAAGAAACGGCAGTGCAAGCAAATGACGAATTCTCATCTCTCAGTCACTCAGTTTCAGGGGCAGACGCGGGACCTCGATCGGCTTACCTGAGAACTTGGGAAACTCGGCTTGCTTGATTACAAATGTAACGCAACCGGCGACAAAGCTGTCGGCATGCTCCTTAGTTATGATGCGCACGTCTTTAGTCCGGCCGTTGCCTGTGATTAAAAAAGAAACCAACATTATTCCTCTAACATCGGGGTTGCGCCGGCGTTGCTGGACAGCGCATCTCTTCAATTGCGGCAAATAGTTTATTAGCTTCTCGGCAATCTGTCTTTTATTCAACGTCTCCGGCAAATCTTCCTTGGCAGTCTTTGGATCCGAGTCAGCTGTACTTGAGATTTTTTCCTCCAAATCGGCAATGTGCCTCTGGATGGATTCCCTCAGGCTGTCGGCCGAAGGCGGCACCAAAACCAGGGCTTGTTTCATCAGCGGCAAGGCTTGATGCGGATCGCTCTTCATCCATCGGTAAGCGTCCCTGTATTTCTCCAGGGCCAACAGGTGTTTTTTATCCTGCCCGGTTTCTCCCGTTTTATCAGGCATCTCATTATCCATATCCATCTGCACGGCGTCATATTGGTCCAGGACGCGCTGAACCATCGGGGCCCGCATGCCATTTGGATCGAGCTCGAGATATTTCACATAGCGATGATAGGCCTCAGTCGTATCGCCGCGCATTGCCGCGACTATTCCCAAATGGAGATTGACCTTGGGATTGTCCGGATTTTGGGCCAACTGCAACAGCAGACAGTCGCGGGCCTGGCTGAGTTTTTTCTGCTTGACGAGTTTGACACACAGACTGCCCATCTTCTTATCCCAGGCCTTGAGTTGCTCCCCGGTTGGATCATCTTCTTCGCCCGGCGCGTCGTCAACCATGGCTGTGTCCAGTTTGTTGACCGGGATGGCTGCGACATCAAGCTGATCGGGTTTGTCAGGCTTTACCTCAATTGCCAGATCGGCCGGCCGGTTGTCGGGCATAACTTCATTATCAGCATCGTAGACCCCCGGATTGGTAAGATCCTGAACCTGAATATAGAACATGTACAGCCCGACGGCCAACAATACCAATGAGGCAAATACTATTCCGGCACGGCGCATGCTCTATCCTCAGCTACTTGATATGGCCGCGATTGTATCAGAATGAAACTAATAAATATACAGCTCTTGCTCTCGCAATTCAGCTGACCTATCCTGAGCTATCGACATTCAACCCGGGGAGACTCGATATGCAGAAGTTATTGTCTGTTTTCATAATATTTGGTTTGTTTAGCCAGGCTGCGGCCCAGGAAGTACCACCGGCTCTGGTAATCCGGGCACCCGATGCAGGTGCAGCCAAAGATCCCAGGAAACCGCTTTTACTTACCAAGCTGGATATCGAAGCTCGCATCTTCGGTTTCATTAGCGAGACCAAGATGACGATGACTTTCAAAAATCCTTACAATCGCCAATTGGAGGGTGATCTTTATTTTCCGCTGCCCGAAGGTGCCACAGTCAGCGGATACGCTCTGGATATTCATGGAGTCATGGTTGATGGAGTCGTAGTCGAAAAAAAGAAAGCTCGCGTAGTTTTCGAAAAAGAAATTCGTAAGGGTATCGACCCCGGCCTGGTCGAGTGGGTCAAGGGAGCCAAATTCAAGACCCGGGTCTTTCCCATTCCGGCCCGGGGAACCCGAACTATCGCAGTCAGCTATGTCTCTGATCTGGATTTCGACGCTCAGGGCGGCCTCTACCGCCTGCCGCTGAATTTCAAGAAAAAATTAAAGGAGTTTTCTGTGCGGGTCGAAGTCGTTCAGTCCAAACAGGCCCCGCGTGCCAGCTGGTCCGGGCCGGCTAAACTCGAGTTTACTAAACAGCGCATGGGCTACTTCACCGAAACCCGGGTGAAGAACAAGCGCCTAACCGGACAACTTTCGATTGCGATACCCGGCGCCCATAAACCGCAAGCTGTAATCGAAAAGAGCCCGGCTGGTGAAATCCACTTCAGTGTAAACGATTTTCCCAGCGATGTTCGTAAAAAGACGAGACCAACCAGCCCTAAGCCACCTAAAAGAGTGGCTATCTTATGGGATGCATCCAGCTCGCGTGCCAAAACCGATCATCAACGAGAATTCGGACTGCTGAAATCCTATTTCCAGAAGGTCAAAGCCGAGACCGTCACGGTCGATCTGATCCTGTTTCGAAACATCAGCGCCAAGCCCAAGCGTCTGGCGATCAAAAACGGCCAGGTCGACAAACTGCTCGGCGAATTGAAAAAAGTCGAATACGACGGCGGCACTCAAATGGCAGCCATCACACCTTTCCCGATCGGCCAGCAACCCGATATGTACTTTTTATTCAGCGACGGTATTTCCAACTTCGGATCAGAGTGGCCCCGGGGGTTCAAGTCACCCCTCTATGCTTTTTCAAGCGATCCCAACACCAACCACTTGTTTCTCAAGCGTCTGGCTCACGCAACCGGGGGTGAGTACTTCAACCTCGCCAAGCTAAAAGACCGTCAAGTTGTCGCCAATATCGGGCAGGCTGCCTATTCATTCATCTCGGCCACGGTCAAAAGCGGCAAGCTGACCGAGCTTGTTCCGGCCGGCGGCCAGCCGGTGCATGGCCGTTTCAACCTGGCCGGTAAACTCACCGGCAAAAAAGCCAAACTAATTCTGAACTACGGGGCCAAGGGACGTATTTTGCACTCCGAGTCATTTGAGATTAACGCATCTCAAGCCGCCCAGGGAGATCTGTTGGCTCGTTTCTGGGCCCAGAAGAAAGTCATGCAGCTGGCAATGTTTCCCAAGCGCAACCAGCAAAAGCTTGTCGAGTTGGGCAAGCGCTACGGCCTGGTGACTCCCGGGACTTCTTTAATTGTACTGGAGCGGCTCGATCAATATGTCGAGCACGAAATCCCGCCGCCCAGATCTTTGCCTAAGATGCGCAACGAATACATGCGGACCATCGATGCCAGGATGGCCAATAGGAAAAAAGAAGAAAAAAGCAGGACTGAAGCCATCATTGCCTTATGGCAAAAGCGGATTGACTGGTGGAAAAAGGATTTCAAGTATCCCAAGAATTTCCGTTACCAGGACAGGTCTGAGAAGAAATTGGCCATGGCCTCGACAGGGTCTGCTGATCCTATGGAAAGGTCCGTTGAAGCCGAAAGAGATGAGCGCCCGGCCCCCGATTCGGCTGCGCCACCGCCTCCCCCCCGGCCGGGCTCGACTGCTAAGAAAGAAAAGAAAAAAGATTCCACGGGCAGCTCGAGCCCCGAACCGGCTATTGCCTTGAAGCCCTGGGATCCTAAAACCCCCTACATAGCGGCCATTAAATCGGCCTCGGCCGGCAAGCATTACACTGTTTATTTGTCGCAGAAAGTGAAATACGGACAGTCGCCGGCTTTCTACCTCGACAGTGCCGAATACTTCCTGCGCCAGAAAAAAGATGCCCTCGGGCTGAGGATTCTTTCCAACGTGGCCGAGATGGAACTGGAAAATGCTGCTCTGTTGCGTATCTTAGCTCAACGCCTGGCTCAGCTAGACATGCTCGATTTGGCGGCCGGCCTCTTCGAAGAGATCCTGCGGCTGCGCCCTGAAGAACCGCAGTCATACCGCGACCTGGCTCTGGTTCTGGCCCGTCAGAAGAAATACAAACGCGCCATGGAGCTTTTAGCGCATGTGGTCATGAACCGCTGGGACCGATTCAGTGAAATCGAGGTAATCGCCCTGATGGAACTGAACAGTATTATTCCCAAAGCGCGTAAAGCAGGTATCAAAAAGATTCCTCTCGATAACCGTCTCATTAAAGGACTACCGATCGACGTGCGTATATCACTGGCTTGGGACGCTGATCTGACCGACATCGATTTGTGGGTCATCGAACCCTCCGGAGAAAAAGCCTACTACTCGCATCCCAACACGACTATCGGCGGTCTGGTTTCGAAAGACTTTACCCAGGGCTATGGACCCGAGACCTACAATCTCAAAAAGGCCATGCGCGGCACCTACAAAGTTCAGGTAAATTTCTTTGGCAGCCGGGCCCAGACGCTCTCCGGGGCGGTCACGCTTCAGCTTGATCTCTTCACCAACTACGGGCGTCCTAATCAGAAACGCAAATCCGTCACTCTGCGCCTGACCGAGAAGAAGGAGACCATCACGGTCGGAGTACTTGAGTTCTAGCCGGCTAAGTGCAATATTTTAGCTGCTGAGTTCAGGGGCGGGTTGGAAGGTGTCATGGTAAAAGACACTGTCGGAATCGCCGGTATCGGCAGCTATCTGCCCGAAAAAGTAGTCGACGCCTGGGAAGCAATCGAAGGCTCCGGGATGAATCGCAAAAAATTCGACCGGATTGGCTGTATTCGTCTGCACCAGGCCGCCGAGGGCGAACAACCGTCCGACATGTCGGTGATCGCCTCAAAGCTGGCCCTGGCGGACGCCGAGATGGATCCCGGCGATATCGATCTGATTATCTATACCGGCTCGATCAAGGATCACACGCGCTGGCTGGCAGCCGCCAAGATCCAATTCGAGCTCGGCTGCAAAAATGCTTACGTCTTCGACATCTATCAGGGCTGTAACGGACAAAACATGGCCATGAATATCGGCCAGTCAATTATACGTTCCGACCCCAACGTCGATACGGTCCTGATAACTTCCGGCGAACGCTTTGATTCGACCCTCGAACCGCCGGTTCTGGGTAAGACGTATTTGTTCGGCGATGGCGGCAGCTCCGGCATCCTCAAGCGCAACAATCCCGACTATGTCATCCTCTCGACTGCCTACAAAACCTGGGGCATTCATCACGGCAACTTTTGTGTCCCCGAAGTTGGCGCCTTTTCCAAGCTGAGCATGGAAGTTGTCGAACGCGGCGGCCACCAGCTGCAAGTCTATGCGCCACTCTGTACAACCCGCGAACAGCTGCGGGAGTTTGGTGAGCGACTTTTGGAGATCGCCGACGAGTTGATCGACAAAGCCTGTAAGAAAGCTTCGGTGGATCGGTCCGAGATCGATTTTATCGCCACCGTCAATGGTTCGAAACGGCACAACCAGGTTTTCCTCGAAAACATGCGCCTGGCCGACAAGAAATCCAATCTCATGTATATCGAAGAAACCGCCCATATGGGCAGCACCGACACCTTCTACAACCTAGATCGCGCCCGGACTATCGGCGATGTAAAAAAGGGCGACCTGATTCTCTTCTACACCGGCGGGGCCGGCTACACCTGGGCAATAACCATGGTGCGCTTTTAGGAAATTGGTTTACCTGGGTTAGATCAAGCCGCGCTCGACAAGTTGAACTCTGAGTTTTTCTTGACCTTCAAACTGCAGGGCCTGCATGCCGACTAATCGGGCACCTTCGACGTTTGCGATCAGGTCGTCGATAAAAAGACACTCTTCAGGCTCAAAGCCTGTATTTGCTGCGGCCGCTTTGAAGGCCTGCGGGTCTGGTTTAAGCAAGCCAATTTCGAAACTCAGGGTGGGCTTTTTTATAAGTTCCAGCCAGGAGTTGCGTTTGAGTTCGTAGGACCAATGCAGCGGCTCGGTGTCCGACAAGAGACCCACCGGAATATTCGCAGCCACCTGGCGAAACAGTTGCGGCATACCTTCCAGCGTATAGAATACGTCGCACCATTGCTCTACAAAATCAGGATAG
>JAFDKH010000202.1 GCA_019307065.1 Deltaproteobacteria bacterium | reverse complement strand
AGGGTCTATTCGGCAAAATTGCCGAAAAGTCGGCCGGCAAGGACACCACAACCGGTCACTGGGAGATGATGGGTCTGATAGTCAGCGAACCATTCCCGGTCTATCCCGATGGTTTTCCGGACGAGATCGTCAATCCCTTCATTCAGGCGACCGGGCGAGGTATTCTCAGCAATCGCCCGGCTTCGGGCACCCAGATTATCGAGCAGCTTGGGGCCGAGCACCTGAAGACCGGTAAATGGATTTTGTACACTTCGGCCGACAGTGTTTTTCAGCTTGCCGCACATGAGGAAAAAATCCCTCTGGACGAACTTTACGATGCCTGTAAGAAGGCTCGTAAACTGCTGGACCCCTTCAGAGTTGGTCGAGTTATTGCCAGGCCGTTTGTCGGAGAGATCGGTTCATTCAAAAGAACCTACAACCGGCACGACTTTTCGATGGTGCCTGATGGACCCATAGTCTTGACCGCCTTACAGCAAGCTTCGGTTGAAGTAATTGGGGTAGGTAAAATAGACGACATCTATGCAGGCGTAGGTGTCGATCGGTCGGTGGCTACTTCGGGCAATGCCGATGGCTTGAAAAAAATCGCAAAATTATTGGGCGAGGTCAAAAAGGGTTTCATCTTCATCAACCTGGTTGATTTCGACATGCTTTACGGACATCGGCGCAACCCTGAGGGATATGCCAAGGCCCTTGAAGCTTTCGACCTGGCCCTGGGGCCGATCCTGGAACAAACCGGTAAAAAAGACCTTGTTCTGATTACTGCCGATCACGGCTGCGACCCGACTTTTGCTGCTCATACGGACCACACCCGGGAATACATACCGCTGTTGATCTGGTCAGCGGCTTTTTCGTCCGGTCGAGACTTGGGTACTCGCGAGACTTTTGCAGATCTTGGAGCTACGGTAGCCGCGGCCCTGGGTGTCGAATGGGACGGGCCTGGTCAGAGTTGTTTGCCCAGCTGAAATTCTAAGGGAGGCTGTAATTATGAGGATGTACGATATTCTACGCAGCAAACGCGATCGAGTTGCCTTGAGTCCGGAGGAGATCCGGTTTTTCGTTCAGGGCTATGCCAAAGGTGAAATCCCCGATTACCAGGCAGCCGCATTCATCATGGCTGTGTTTCTAAACGGTATGACCGGCGAAGAGATGCTGGCGATGACGAACGAAATGTTACATTCCGGTGAAGTACTGGATTGGTCGGACTTGCCCGGTCTCAAGGTCGATAAGCATTCAACCGGCGGAGTAGGCGACAAGACATCGCTGATCTTGGCGCCGATCGTTGCCGCTGCGGGTGTCTATGTTCCGATGATCTCGGGGCGTGGTTTGGGCCACACCGGTGGTACCCTTGACAAGCTTGAATCGATTCCGGGGTTCAATGTCAGGCTGGATGCCAGACAATTTCGTGACGTCTTGACTTCAACTCATATGGTTTTAGCCGGTCAAACCGGTGAAATTGCTCCGGCCGACAAGAAGCTTTACGCGCTGCGCGACGTGACTGCCACGGTTGAGAGTATTCCATTAATCGCCTCGAGCATTCTTTCCAAGAAGCTGGCCGAAGGAATCGATGGCCTGGTTCTAGACGTCAAGGTTGGGACAGGTGCGTTCATGAAGAAGCAGGCCGATGCTCAAGCGCTGGCCGATACATTGGTTATGATCGGCACTCGGGCCGGCAAAAGAGTCGTCGCCTTGATCACCGAAATGAACCAGCCCCTGGGCACTCATGTGGGCAACACCCTCGAAGTTGTCGAATCAGTCTCAGTGCTCAAAGGTGAGGTTGGCGGAGATCTGGCCGAACTGTCATTTGAGCTGGCTGCTCAAATGCTGGTCTTGTCAGAAGCAGCCCAAGATCTGGCCACCGCCAAGCAGAAAGTTAAAGAGCTGATTGAAAACGGGGCGGCCTTCAAGAAGTTTCAGGATGTGGTTGTAGCCCAGGGCGGAGATCCGGTTGCCCTGGAAGAGATTTCGCGAATGCCGACTGCCAACAAAACAAAAGTCGTGAATGCCGAGCGGTCCGGCATAATCCAGCAAATCGACGCCGAGGGTGTTGGGGTAGCTGCAATGATCATGGGAGCCGGCCGGGCTACGGTCGATGCCGAAATCGATCACGCGGCCGGAGTTGTGCTACATTGCAAGGTGGGAGATCCAGTTGATAAGGGAGCGTCGCTGGCAACGCTATATTACAACGATGAGTCGAAACAAGCCGAAGGTTTGGCCCGGCTCAAGGCGGCTTTTGTTGTTGCAGACCATGGCCCGGCTCCCACGAATCTTATTCATAAAGTGATTTCATAAAATCGCAAGCTAAGGAGTTGTCATGTCGTCAACGATCGATCAATTGGACATATGTTTGCGTATTATTCAAGAGCGTACCGACCTGGTACCGGAGATCGGACTGGTGCTGGGCTCCGGGCTTGGCTTTTTAGCCGAACGCGTTGATTCCCCAACGATTATCGGTTACGGAGAGATGCCCGGGTTTCCGGTCTCGACCGTAGAGGGGCATGCCAGCCGGCTGGTCCTTGGTCAGCTAGGCGGCCGGAACGTAGTCGTCATGCAGGGGCGCTTTCATTACTACGAGGGCTACCCGATGGAGCGAATCGCAATAGGTATCAGGTTATTTGCTCGATTGGGGGCCAAGATGGTGTTCATTACCAATGCGGCCGGCGGCATCAGCCAGGAGCTGAAACCCGGCGATTTAATGCTGATTTCTGATCACCTCAACTTGATGGGTGACAATCCGCTGATTGGACACAACCCCGAAAACCTTGGCCCGCGGTTCCCCGATATGAGTAATGCCTACAACAGCGACTTGCGTGAGCAGGCCAAGCAAATTGCCAAGTCCGAAGGGATTGAACTGAAAGAGGGTGTCTATAGCGCAATGACCGGCCCCTCCTATGAGACTCCCGCCGAAATCCGCATGTTGAAAACAATCGGGGCAGACGCAATCGGTATGTCCACAATCCCCGAAGCAATTGCGGCCAATCATGTTGGCATGCGAGTTCTGGGTATCTCCTGCATTTCGAACTTGGCGGCCGGTATCTCGGACAAGCCGCTGTCTCATGCTGAAGTCAAAGAGACCGCCAATAAGGCCAAAGATAAGTTCACGCGTCTGCTGCTGGCACTAATTGGCCAGCTTCGCTGACCTGAGACAGGAGAAGTGACCAGGATGAAAGCACGTGCATCAAAACCGATACGACTGAGCCGACAGGAAAAAGAGTTGATTGACCGGGCCGCGGCAGCCAGCAAGAACGCGCACGCACCCTATTCCAGGTTCAAAGTCGGGGCCGCGCTGCAAGTCGAGAGCGGGCAGGTGTTTGTGGGCTGCAATGTCGAGAACGCGTCGTACGGTGCGACGGTGTGTGCCGAGAGAAATGCAGTTGCCCAGGCAGTAGTCAACGGGCACAAGAAGTTCAAACGGATTGCAATAATGACAGCCACCAGTCCGCCCGCCCCGCCTTGCGGATTATGCCGCCAGGTCCTGGTCGAGTTCTGCGATGAGCTGCCTATTTTACTGGCCAACCCGCGTGGCGAAGTCGTGCGAGCCAAGCTGAGCAAACTGATTCCGCAACCATTCTGTGGGAAATCTCTGTAGCGACATAACCTCCGAAGCCCTGGCGTCACCGCCCGGCGCAGGAATCTGCCGACCACCGAGAGTGGAGGCGAGCGGGGCCCCCGACGGCGCGCAGGAACGAGCACCGACGGGGTGCGAGCCCCAGCCACCGAAGCAAGTATCGTCACCGCCCGGCGCAGGAATCTGCCGATCAATCTGAATTAATTTTACCAGCCTTTGGTTTTTTCGACAGGCACCGGCTTCTTTATTACCCGATCCGGTTGTTTGCTGCCTGTGACGAAGCCCAAGCCAATCAGGCTGGCGGCTAGCAGACTTAAAACTAAAAAAGTTATCGTCATCATCAATGCTTTTTGTTTAGAACTCTTGGCGACGACTTCTGAAGATTTGTCGGTGATGAAGACCGGATCGTCGTCCGTACCGCTGACCCGCATCTGCCCGGTACCGTCCATGGTCAGATTACCGGTCACAATTATTTTATCGCCCGCTTCAAGGATTATTTCTGTGAGCTGACAACGACCCTTGATTCCAGAGGCACCCGAGCGGGCCCCGAAACGGCGCATCAGTGTTTCGACTTGGGGATCATTGGATGACAAACTCCCTGTCTGGAAAGATTTATCCACCAGGAGTTCAATATCGGCGTCGTCAAAATCAACTTCTATGCGACCACTATCATCTTCGAGGTAGATCTGGTTGGCTTTCCTGACAATTGCCACTCTTTTTTGGCCGCCGGTTGCTCGAATGCTCTGCTGGCCCATCCTGGGGCCCCTGACAAATTCGACATCGACAGGCGCGTCCAGATCTTTGAAGACAACCTGCATATACAGACATTTTTTGTTAGAGACCGGCGATTCGAGGCTCTCATTTGCAGACACGCGGCCCTCTAGTTTTACATGACCCGGGCGGGCATGAGCAATCTTGGTCGAAGCACCGGTTAGCGCGTCCGCCTGTTTTTTGTAATGAGATCTTGCAAGGAAAGCTACGAAAGCGCACAGCCCGACGGCCAGTCCGGTCATTAAAACTAAAGAATCGATGTTCATGGGTGAACTCCCCCGTCTGCTTTAGTGAACGTCGCCATCCAGAGACATCAGGCGTTTGACACAACCTCCGCAAACCGCGGCTTCTTCTCCGCTGATTAGCGGCCCGGCATCCAGGGCGGTCCGTCCGCAGAAATGACAGCTTTGTGTGGGGGCGTCATTTTGTTGGCGCTCATCGAGTTGGCCGCGGGCCTTTTTCGCCCAAGAGTCTGCCGGTACCAGTTCTTCCAATAATGCCAGAACTCGTTCGCCGAGTTGAAAGTTGTCGGACTTGATCGCCAGCCAACTGGCAGTCTTTAAGTACTGAATAGCTTCCTTCCTGCAATCCAGGCTCTGGGCTGCCTCGCCCAGGGTTTCATAAACCTCGGCTGCCTGACCTGGCAGCCGCAGGGCCCGGCTGAGAACCAAGATCGCCAGTAATTGGCGACCATCATCCATAAACTTTCTGGCTATTGTAATGAAGCTGCTGCGAGCCAAATCGAATTGTTGATTCTGGGCCTGGTGCTCGGCGTCCTGAATAGAGTCAGCCAGCAGAGACTGAACAGTAGTGCTTATTTGCAGCAAGCGTTCGACAACGAAAGACAATCGCAGTGTACTCGAAGAACCGAGAAAGTTCCCGGACATCAGGCACTCCGGGCAAACACGGCCCACACCGGGAACCGAGTTCTCTTCAACAGCGATTTCGCCGCAGACACAGCACCTGACTTCTTCCAGGGCCGGCATTCTATTTAATGCCCAGTAGATCTCGGATAGTTTCGAGTAGTAAAGAAACCCGGGTGCCCTTGCTCAGGCATGCATCAGCGTGATGTCGATGGCCTAGCTCTTTGAGTTTGTCTTCATCCATACCCGAGTAGAATACGATCTTGAGGTCGGGCTTGTAGGCGCGCAATGTATCACAGGCCTGATCGCCGGAGAGCGAGCCGGGTAGCATAATGTCCAAAACCACCAGGTCGGGTTCGAAATCTTTGAGAAGGTAGCCGGCCCCAATTGTGTTTGATGCAGTTGCAACTTTGAAACCGGACTTCTCAAGTAGATCCTTGGTCATTTTCAGAATAAATTCTTCGTCATCAACAACCAGAACATGAGGTTTGCGAGGCATTTCATACTCCTTCAGTGCTTACCAGGCCCAGGCGTCTTTCCCGGCGACATCATGCCCGATGGCGACAAATAAACAAGACGGATTATTCTGGGCCATACACATTTCTTCGGTGCAAGCCGTTGGCATTTTGAAAAGTGCTTCCGCAAGGCCACCGATCGCTCCGGCGATTATATGGCAGACTGGATTGTCTGACTGGCCATAGGCGGCCGAAAAAGGTGAGCCGGTTAGGCGCACGGCCAGCTTTTTTTCTTCAATGTTCAAGGTTGTCAGCTCGAGTTTGCCCCAGCCAAGTTCGGTGGCATGCAAACAGAGCGCCTTAACCAATTCATCGGGATCGTCGGGCAGGGCGGATTTCAATCGGCGCAGGGCGCCGACTGACCAGGAGGCCCCGGCCGCATACAGATATTCGGCAGCTTTGGACCCCAGGCGGTCTTCGATGCCTTTTTGAATTTCAGACAGAGTTTCGGGACGTAGTAATATGTAACGCAGCGGCCCTAGTTTGAGAGTGCCCTGTTCACGATTGAATTGCAGGCTTCTGGTTGGGGTAGCCATTAAAAACGAAAGGTATCATTGCCATGGCTGGAGGGTCAACCGTGACGATAGTGGATACCGAAACCGGGGGCCGGGTAGTTCCAGCTGACCGCCGACAAGGGACAGACAATCATGCAGGTGCCGCACTCGAGACAGCCGCTATGGTCCAGTTTTATCGGGGCGGATTCATCGCTCAGGCTGTATAACCCGGCTGGACAGGCCCGCAGGCAAATTCTGGTTGGACAACGGCTGCAACAGGCTTGATCGATTTCGATATGGCTATCCTGGTGCTGCCTAATGGCACACAGGGCGACTTTTTCTTCTACTTTCAAAGTGAGCCTTTCACATTCTAATCAATCGCCACAAGTCGCGATAGCCTCTGAATCCCAAGACTTTACGTCTCAGGTGCTTGAAGGCTTTCTTGAAAGATGTGCTTTCACCGGCTGTGTTGACTTCGAACAGATCCGCAGCCCAGCCAGCCAGACGTGGTGGGTAGCGCCGGTAAAGTCTGCCTTGGGCTAACACGCTCGGGGCTTTGCGGTGAGTATGCAGCTGGCGCATGATGAAGCTTTGCTGCAAGGCGCTGGTGTAATGCGCGACGGTATCGGCCGCGTTCATTTCGGCCGCCCGGGCAGTCAATATGCTGCGACCGGCCAGGGCACCGGACGCCAGAGCCAGGTCCATTCCGCGCAGGACCGTGCCGGTGTTGATCACCAGCCCGGCTGCATCGCCGACCAGTAACAATCCTGGAATTCCGAAGGCCGGCAGGGCCTTGGAGCCGCCTTCAGGGATAAGGTGGGCCCCATACTCTATTGTTTTCCCTCCCGCGATCAGAGGTGCAACATCGGGCCGTTGTTTAAATGCCTCTTGAAGGTCATGAATTGCCGATTCTGATTTCCAGTTTTGAGTAGCCTGCATGCCTACCACCAGACCGATCGACAAGCTTTGCGAGTTGGTATAAATGAAACCGCCTCCGGGTAATCCGCTGGTGACAGCCCCGACATACAACCTGGCTGACCCTTGGCCGGCAGAGACATTGAAACGTTCTTCAATCAGGTTGCTGTCAAGCTGGATGATTTCCTTCAATCCGATCGCGTAGTTATCGGCCGGGCGGCGTGATCTGAGACCCGCCTCCTGGGCTAGAAAGGACAGTACGCCGTCAGCGCCTACAACCACCCGCGAGCGTAATTCCTCCGGCCCGACTTTTACGCCGACTACCTGGCCGTCCTCGATTAGCAGTGAATCAGCCTGCTGTTGCACTAGCAGCATGGCGCCTTTTTGCGAGACTTTATCCGCCAGGTATTGATCCAGCTTGGCCCTCAGGACGGTTACCGAATGCGGGCTGGCCGAGTTGTGGTCCTGATCGACTCGCAAGGTCATGCTCTGCTTTTCATCGCAGAACACGATTGAGTCGGAAACTACCGAGCGCTCGAAAGGAGCATCTTTGAGCAGGTCGCCGCACAGCTCGCGGACAGGTTCGAGATACAGGCGACCGCCGGAGAGGTTCTTGCTGCCGGCCGCGTCACCCCGCTCGAGAACGGCAACTCCAAGGCCGGCTGAGGCTACTTCATAAGCGCAAGCCAGACCGGCCAGGCCGGCACCGACAACAATGACATCCAGTGTATCTTCGCCACTCATAGGTGAGTCTATTTGTCTATGACTTCAGGGCCTCTGTCAAGGCCGGCAGAATCTCGATTGCATCGCCTACGATTCCATAATCGGCATGTTTAAAGATGGTTGCTTCCGGATCACTATTAATCGCGACGACCACTTTAGATGTGTTCATTCCCAGAGTGTGATGAACGGCCCCTGATATCCCGCAGGCAATATATAACTCGGGCGAGATCGTCTTGCCGCTCTTGCCGACTTGTTCAGTGTGCGGCCTCCAGCCGGCGTCGACGATTGCTCGTGAGGCTCCTATAGCCGCTTGCAGAACTTGTGCAAGTTGCTCAACTAATTCGAAGTTCTGCGGCTCGCCCAGTCCGCGACCGCCGGCCACGACTCGGGTAGCTTCGCTGAGTTCTATGTCTTGAATAGCGCCGATCTTCAGTTCGCCGACCAGCGGGCGGTTTGATTCGGGCAAGTCTATTGTGACTTGCTCTAGCTGCCCCGGGCTGGCCAATTTTTTTTTAAGATCGAAGGCTCCCGGACGGAAAGTAGCCCAGGCCGGTGTCTGGCAAAAAGCCAGCTCTTCATAGACCCGGCCCCCATAGACAGGTCGACGAACAGCCAACTCTTCGCCTTCCCAGCGCAGGTCGACACAGTTACTTGCGTAGCCCGATTGGTAACGGGCGGCTAAACGCGGCATGAATTCATTAGCGGCTGAGCTGGACCCGGCCAAGACGGCAAATGGGCGACCTCTTTTTTCAATCAGTTGTCCCAGGGCATCGACTTGCCGAGTGGCTTCGTAGGGTGACAGCTCGGCCTGGTTGAGCCAGATTACATTGGCGGCCAGCTGGGCCAGCTCATCGGCCTGGGCCTGATCACCGGCGACCAGGACCGCAACTACAGATAGCTCTTTTTGAGTTGCCAGACTACGAGCGGCGCCCAGAAGTTGTCTGGTGACTTTGGTCAAAGATCCCTTACGGGTTTCGGCGACTATCCAGATTTCTCGAGCGGTCATGGCTGCTGGCCCTCTAGGATAGTACGCCGCTGTCTTTCAAACAGCGCACCAGTTCGTTGACGTTTGTCGGAAAGGGTTGTTCGAGCATCTTGACTTCAGGCCTGGAAGGCGCGGGGAAAAAACCCAAGTGCCGCATGCGAACAGATTTGCCCGGGTCCTCGATATCCAGCTGTTCGACTGAAAATTTTTCTATTTTTGCCTTCATGGCCTTCATGACTCGGGTGACGACCGGAATATGCGGTTCGGCCAGGCCTTTTTCGGCCGAGATCAGGATTGGCAGGTTGGCGGTCAAGCAAGCCTGGCCGCCCTCGATGGCGCGTTCTAGCCGGACTTGGCCGGCACTGGAATCGACTTCTAAAGCGACCACCGCAGAAACATGCACGATACCGAGCAATTCGGCCAACATTGGCCCGACCGCACTCATATCATCGTCACCGGCTTGTTTTCCGCAAAGTACGATCTGAGGTTGCTCGGTCTTCAGCCGGGCGGCCAGAATTTGAGCGGTGCCGAAGGCGTCGAGCTGGTCATGGCTTTCATCACCCAGCTGTTCGACTCGATCGATCCCCATCGCAACTGACCGGCGCAGAGCATCGCTGGCTCGACGACCGCCGACGCTCAAAGCAACCAGTTCGCAATCAGGCTGGCTGTTTTTTATTGTAAGGGCGGCTTCGATCGCAATTTCGTCGAAGAACGAACAGACATATCTGTCTTCGATATCCAGCTGATCGGCAGATTTAACCTGAACGATGGCCTCGAGATCGGGAACCTGCT
>JAFDKH010000393.1 GCA_019307065.1 Deltaproteobacteria bacterium | reverse complement strand
GGCCTTTTATAATCTCGACCAGCTTCATTACCGGAACGGGGTTCATGAAGTGCATTCCGATCACCTTGTCCGGCCGACCAGTCACTGCTCCTATCCGGGTTATCGATATCGATGAAGTATTGCTAGCCAGGATTGCATCCGCTTCAGTGATCTTGTCGAGTTTTTCGAAAATTTCCAGCTTGAGAGCTTCTCTTTCAGTCGCAGCCTCGACCACTAAATTCGCTTCGGCTAAGTCCCCCAAACCGGGCGCCTTGTGAATACGCTTCATAATGGCATCCGCCTCGTCAGAATCTATTTTTTCTTTTGAGACCATTCGTTTGAGGTTCTTAGCGATTCCATCGAGGCCCTTTTGGATGAGTTCATCGCTGATATCACATATCCAGGTATCCAGTCCGCAACTGGCCGCGACTTGAGCAATACCGGCTCCCATTTGTCCGGCCCCAACGATACCGATCTTATCGATTTTCATGGATTTCCTCCGAATTTCTTCAAAACCGCCGCTGGGCTTGATCAAACCCTCAATGGTGCGAAGTGCGTACCAGGTTTTTTCATAAATGTCAATGAGAATGGATGTTTAGTGCGTTAGCGAGCTATTTGAAAGACCACTGGATCGTAGCTCCGTGTTACAACTTGTCATAGCTCACTCATCGTCTTCCTGCCGTTTTAGGTTCGACTCGAGTCGTTTCATCTCTTTGTCAAAATCGCTCTCAAAAATACGGTCCTGCACAATGCGGTATTTTTCGAACTCGGTTTCGGCAAACTGCTTGGCTATCTCGGCGCTGACCTTTCCCGGATTACCTAAAATTTCTCTTTCATTGAATTGTAAGAATGCGTCCAGCTTGCGAACCCAGTCTCGCATATGCAGAACCTTCCTGTTTGCGGATGGAACTACCCGGGGAATTTTTCCATGATGTCAGTCCCATGTTCTGTTTTTGACTATCAGCACGGCTATGAATAATTTCTGCTGCGGTCTGACCAGTGATAGCCCAGTGTAGTTTATTTTGAACCGTGGCAAAAAAACGTTTGGTTTCTTCAGCGTCCTTACTGTAATCCGCACTACATTGGGCGTATATGTCTGTAATCTTTTGATAAAAACGCCTTTCACTGGATCGTATGTCACGAATACGTGCGAGCTGCTCCTCAAAGTAATCCTCTCCAAATATTCGGTTTGGATTCTTAAGGCGCTCATCGTCCATGGTGAAACCCTTGATGATGTATTCCTTAATACGTTCTGTTGCCCAAATGCGGAATAGGGTAGCCTGCTTGGAATTGACCCGATATCCGACAGAAATAATGGCATCCAGATTGTAGAATTTGACTGGTCTGGTTTGAGTTTTTCCCTCAATAGCCCCGTGCCTGGTGGTCTGTTCCAAAATGGAACTTACCACTTCTTCCTGTAATTCACCGCTCTCAAAAATGTTTTTCAGGTGCTTGGTAATTGCAGGTCGTTGAACTCCAAAAAGTTCAGCAATTCGGTCCTGAGTCAACCAGATGGTTTCATCTTTCAGGAAAATCTCTACCTTCACCTTGCCGTCTGGTGTGGTATAGAGAAGAAACTCCGTATATGAATTGTTTGGCACAACTTGATTGTTCTTGTTGCTCATTTACTGTCACCTTGCCAGTAAATTCTAATAAAAGGCAAAATACGGCAAAATTGGGTATGGGTAAACAGAATTATGAAAGAGTACCAGGAGATCCTATGAATAAGCCTGGTTCTCAATAAGTCCGGGCGGTGATGAGCGTGCCAAGGACCACTCTGCTTCAGATTCCGTATGTCTCGTCGTGAGGTTCCAGGAGGACGAATTTGATGGTCTCGTCGCCGCGCTGACTGCAGTCTGAGCAAACCACGAACGCATCGTCGCCCTTCTTCCGGCAGGCGCGACAGTAAAGGTAGATGATGATGAAGCTCTTCTTGACCGGATATGTGTAGAACCCCCTGAAGTTGCCCTTGAGCGGCTCGCCCAGGGCCAGCGGCTGCTCCATGATCATCCGGACCTTGTTCTCCACCTGCTTCTTGATCCCGGAGTGTTTGCGGAGCGTCTTCACAAAGGCCTTCTCGAAGAGCGCTTCCATCAATCGGAGAAGACATCGTCAAAGGTGTGCCACTCGGCGTTACCGTCCGAGAGCCTGACCTGGACTTCCTCCATGGCCTCGTGAAAAGCCGGGTGAGCGAGGATCTTCGCCGTGGTCTCACCCTGGGCCCTGCGCTTCAAGGCGAGGAGGTACTGGGTGATCACCTCGGCGACCGTGGTACGATTCTCCGCAGCGAAGAGCTTGGCGAAGTCCACGAGATCCTGGTCCAGACTGATGTTGAGTCGGTTCTTTGCCATGGTATTATCCCTAGCACTTGTGTTCCTATTATGCGCATATTGGGAACAGATGTCAACCTCAGACTTCACCTGGCGCCGCAGTCCATCCCACGACCCCCATTGTTTCCGTGCGACAATATTTTGTCCTTGTAATTACTACATTATTTTATTTGTCGCACGGCGTACAAAACGTGCAATTCCAACCATGGGTGCCAACTGGGATTCCCCCAACCCCCCAACCTTGGGTGCCAGGTGATTCGGTGGAGTTTTAGGAATGGTGTTCGACGTGTGACAACGACAGGCAATTTTATAAACTCGTCCCGATGCTAGGACGCTGAATCCAAACAGACACTCGACACCGAATGAAAGTTTAGCTCTCAGAATACATTTTCACACAAGATGTCTTGTGTTTTTAGTAGATTTCTTGTATTGGGTATCAGTATGAAGAAAGTTCTTGTCAGCTGGGTCGGCCGAACGGACCTCCACGCTCGAACGGAGGAGGAATCAGTCGGCATCGGGCCCATCGCCCAGGCTTTGGATGCGCGCGAGTTTGACCGC
>JAFDKH010000392.1 GCA_019307065.1 Deltaproteobacteria bacterium | reverse complement strand
CTGCGCGAACCACCTCACCTGATGACAGGTCAGCAGAGATGATCGCAAGGCATGACCAACCATCGCACTCCGGGTCAAACCGCTCGGTTTCAACCACCAGCCAATTACCATCCGGGGAGATATTGAGCCGTCGGTCACCACCGCCAGGGGAAAGTGCATCGAGTGCCAGACTGATGTCTTCGGGCACGGCACCCTCCTCAGCAGCGATGCGGTAAACGCGACCATCAAAGGTGTAGGTAATCGTACCGCCGCTCGATCCAGCTGCGGATGGTATCGCAGTTGGCGACTGGGCTTGAGGGGAGTCGCCAAATTCAAGCGCTCCTATGTCGAAAGCTGCCCCTTGCGGTCGAGCCGTCCCGCGCATATCCAGCGTCAACCCGGGCAGGGCCAGCCCCGCGTTCACGGCAGGGCTTCCGTCGTAAAGGGCATAATCATCAGGGCCGATAAACATTTCGTTCGGAGCGGCAATGATCGAGTTGTTGTCATACCCCAATGCCTGCCACTCGGACAACGAAATGACCGAATCGTCATCATCTGCGCTGAAGCGGTCCATGATCACGTTGTAATCACTCTCGAATCCCAAGATGCCGGGTTCGGGGATCACAATGCTGCCGCGCCATTCATGATATGTGAGAATAATATTGTTGAAAATCTTGTTGTTGATGCAGTCGTCACCGTTGATGATGATCGCCCAGCGGCCTTCTTCAGCCTGCACTATTGTGTTGTTGAGTACCTGGATATTTTGCGAACAGACTGCGCCGTTTTCCTGAAAGATGGCGATGCCGCTGCCAAGATTTTCGTAGAGTAGGTTGTTCTGCACAATGGTGTCGGTGACGCCATCCATATTGATACCCGCACAGCCGCCCTCGCCGTTTTCATAAATGGTGTTATTTTCGATCAGGCCGTTGGAAATGATACCGTCCTCGCCCGACTCGAGGTCGCCGTTGATATGCAGCCCGCAATTATTGTTTTCGTACAGAGAATTGCCGCGTACCACAAAACGGTCACCGCTGTTGCTAAGATAAATTCCGTGCTCGCCGTTGCTGTAACTCTCGTTGTTTTCGACAAGGACATCATCAACAAAGGCAAAAAAGATGCCGGACTTACCGGCATCGAGGCCGTTATCATGGATGCGGTTATTCTGGATGACGAAGCCGGACGAGTGGGTCTCTTCGTTACCGCGCAAATCGATCCCCCAGTACGGAGCGTCGACGATTTCAAGGCCTGAGACCGCCCAGAAGGAGACAGTTTTGGTGCCTTCCCAAGTTTCAAACTCGAGATTGCTTTCATGTTTGTTGTTCGGGCCGGGCGCGTTGATCAAGATACTTGCCCCGGGCGCGGCCTGCAGAGTGATCCACTCGTCGGCTGTGCCGGAGCGCTCGATGCGTGCACCAGCATAGGTACCGCTTTCGATCAAAATGGTGTCGCCGGGAGCGACGCTATCAACAGCGTGTTGAATGGTTGCCCAGGGAGAAGCTGGCGAACCGTCGTTGTCATCCGAGCCGTTGGGTGCCACCGAGAAGGTCTGACCCGAGCCGGGAACCGCAACAGGTTCTTCGATGACCGGCGCGGCTGGAGGAACCGGAGCTTGTGTTGAAGACTGCCCAACTTCGGAGTCGGACGGTTCTTCATCAGGTGCAACGGACGATGTCGCGTTGCAGGCGATGGATAAGAGTACCGGGACCAATAAGAATAACCATAGATAGTTTTTATTTGTTCGTTTCATCATCATTCCCTTTAGGTTAGGTTAATGCTGTCCATCCGATCTAGTCAATGATAATCGGTGTAATCGTTGGCGGGACCGGGGTTGGCGGAACTGGCGTTGGCGGCACCGGGGTTGGCGGAACTGGGGTTGGCGGAACTGGCGTTGGCGGGACCGGGGTTGGCGGGACTTTAGTTGACGGCTTGGAAGTTGCAGTCGGTGTTGGCGTAAATGTTGGCGGAAAAGGCGTGGGCGGATCAGGGAAGACATCTGCCCCACTAAAGTCTGAATCATCTGTCAGGGTGCTTCCTGAAAGCCAGCATTCTTTTCCATCCAAAAGGCGCACAAATACCCAGGTTCCATCCTCATTGCGCCCCAAAACTGTTGCGATATCTCCGGCATTGATAAAGCCGATGATTGGGTAGACCGTGCCAGGACCACTACGACAATTCGCATTGTCTTCAGCGGTGACAGGCGCAGGCGTTACGGTCGGTGTAACTGTAGGAATCGGGGCCGCTTCGGCTTCATCTGTACCTGCATCGCAAGGCCAGTCCGGATCAGGGATAGCGACCTCAACTGCAGTCAGAACAACATCAGCTCCATCGGTGCCCTGGTAGCTAATCCGCAATCCTACATTACAGGAACCGCCTACGAGATCGCCTTCTGCTGCGTTTACAAACTCACCTGACCGGAACTGTCCGACAGAGATGATTTCAAATACCTGGCCCGGTTCGGGTTGAAATCCATAATAAAAAGATACCTCAAGCTGCCCGCCAAGATGGATGCGTTTGACATCCAAATGACCGTAATGGCCAAAGCCGGTCTGGCCGGGCATGGCGGGATTGGAACCACCCAAGCCCACATCAAGCACCATCCCAGAATTCTGCATGAACGTTTCAGCGATTACGCAGGAGGGGTTAAGGTCCATTCCTCCCATTTGTACAGGTCCTGATTGTACGCTTTCTTGTTCTTGCAATACTGGCCCCAATTGAAGACTTCTCTTTGTTTCCAAACATCCACTTACCAAAGAGAGACTACCATCTGTAACCACAACATCTTGGATCACAACGTACTCATCTGGGATAACAAGGTCACTGCCCGATTGAAGTAGCACACTATCCTCCTCGACTGGGGTTTTACCACCTTCCCAAGAAAGGAGATCACTCCAATT
>JAFDKH010000201.1 GCA_019307065.1 Deltaproteobacteria bacterium | reverse complement strand
GAGCGCGTCGCAGTACTCCGTCCCGTTGCAGAAGTCGCCGTCATCGGGACAGTTGCCGTCATTGGGAGTGTACACACAAGTACCGGCTACTATATTGCAGGTATCGTCGGTGCAAGCGACTGTGTCGTCGCAGTCCCCGTCGACCAGGCAGTCGACACAACGGCTGCCGGGCCCATCGCATAGCTGACCACCGGCCGTACAGGGATCACCGGTCGAATCACAGTCGTTGAGCGCGTCGCAGTACTCCGTCCCGTTGCAGAAGTCGCCGTCATCGGAACAGTTGCCGTCATTGGGAGTATAGACACAAGTACCGGCTACAATATTGCAGGTATCGTCGGTGCAGCCAACTATGTCGTCGCAATCTCCGTCGACCAGGCAGTCGACACAACGGCTGCCGGGCCCATCGCACAACTGCCCACCCAGGGCACAAGGGTCACCGGTCGAGTCGCAGTCGGTAACCACATTGCAGTACTCCGTTCCGGTACAGAAATCGCCGTCATCGGGACAGTTGCCGTCGTTGGGAGTGTAGTCACAAGTACCCGGCCCGTTATTACAGGTATCGTCGGTACAGCCGATTGTATCGTCGCAATCTCCATCGACCAGGCAGTCGACACAACGGTTGTTGGGCCCGTCGCACAACTGCCCACCCAGGGCACACGGGTCGCCGGTCGATTCGCAGTCGTTGACTGCGTGACAGTATTCGATTCCGGTGCAATAGTCGCTGTCATCGGGACAGTTGCCGTCATTGGGCGCATAGACACAAGTGCCCGGCCCGTTATTACAGGTATCGTCGGTACAACCCACACTGTCGTCGCAATCTCCGTCGACCAGGCAGTCGACACAACGGCTGCCGGGCCCGTCGCACAACTGCCCGCCGGCCGTACAGGGATCGCCGGTGTGATCGCAGTCATTGACCGCGTCGCAGTACTCCGTCCCGTTACAGAAGTCGCTGTCGTCGGGGCAGTTGCCGTTGTTGGGCGAATAGACACAAGTGCCCGGACCCGGATTGCAGATATTGTCGGTACATCCAACACTGTCGTCACAGTCTCCGTTGACCAGGCAGTCGACACAACGGTTGTTGAGCCCGTCGCACAGTTGCCCGCCAGCCGTGCAGGGATCACCGGTCGAATCACAATCGTTAACCGCGTCGCAGTACTCCGTCCCGGTACAAAAATCACCGTCATCGGGACAGTTACCGTTGTTGGGCGTATAAATACAGGTGCCCGGCCCCGAGTTACAGCTGTCGTCGGTACAACCCACGCCATCGTCGCAGTCGCCGTCACCTAGGCAGTCGACACAGCGGGTATTGACCGCATCGCATAGCTGCCCGCCGGCCGTGCAGGGATCACCGGTCGAATCACAATCGTTAACCGCGTCGCAATACTCGGTTCCGGTACAAAAATCACCATCATCGGGGCAGTTGCCGTTGTTGGCGCTGTGTTGGCAACTTCCAGCCTGGCACTCGTCGTCGGTACAGCCGACCCCGTCACCCGAGCAGGCTGTTCCGTTGATTGCATCTATGAGCGCACATCCGCCACCGCCATCACAAACATCCACCCGGCACTCCGGCGCTCCGCTACACTGGCCTTGCGGGTCAATCTCTCCGGACGAGGTCCACAGACATGTCAACGGATCACAACAATTGGTGCCGCCAATCGCCGGGTCGCAATCTTCTGAGCCACTGACCGTTCCGTCTCCGCAACCGGCACAAATGTCGTTGTCCTCGTCGCAGTCAGCCGGCACCGGACACGGATTTCCTGGGCTTTCACAACTACCCGACAGGCATTCCTCGGCCCCATTGCAAAATTCCGCATCCTGTGAGCACAAAACACCGTCTTGCTCATCTACAAAAACGCATCCGCCCGAACCGTCACACACATCCACCTGGCACTCCGGCGCCCCGGAACATTGATCTTGCGGGTCTGCATCCCCATCACTCGTCCAGGTGCAAGTCGTAACATCACAACAATTGTCGTCTTGGGGTGCCGCCGGATCGCAGTCTTCACCATAACTTATGCTGGCCACTCCGTCTCCACAAGTCACGCAGACATCGTTAATCTCGTCGCACGGCAGACTGAGCGCCGCACAAGGATCGCCGGAGCTTAGGCAGTCAGCCGAGGCGTCACAGTATTCCACTCCATTGCAGTGCAGACTATCGTCAGGGCAATTGGCATCATTCGGCGAATAAACGCAGCTGCCCGTCGCCGAATTACAGGAATCATCGGTGCAACCAATCAGATCGTCGCAGTCGCCGTCCGCCAGACAATCCACGCAGCGTGAATTGACCGCGTCGCAAAACTGCCCACCTCCAGTACAAGGGTCGCCACTACCGACACAGCCTGCTTGGGTATCGCAAACCTCGTTACCGTTGCAAAACACACCGTCGTCGGGACATAGCGTATGGTTGGGAGTAAATATGCAAGTCCCCGTTCCCACGTTGCAGCTATCTTCGGTACAATCTACATTGTCGTTGCAATCCGAGTCCACCAGGCAAGTTGTGCATTCATCGTTGGCTTCGTCGCAGATTAGTCCGTCTTCAAGGCAGGGATCGCCGTCACCGATACAGCCGGCCTGGCTATCGCAAATCTCTGTACCGTTGCAATACAGTCCATCATCAATGCAGTTTGAGTTGTTGGCGATGTTTTCGCAAGTGCCAGCGGCGATGTTGCAACTGTCATCGGTACAGTCAATCTGGTCGTCGCAATCCGTGTCCGCCAAACAGTCTACGCAGCGACTGTTGGCGGCATCACACAACAAACCGCCGGCCAGGCAAGGGTCGCCGCTGCTGACACAGTTACTGACTGCATCGCAACTTTCGACACCGTTACAAAAGTTTCCGTCGTCGGGACAGTTGGCATCATTCGGGGTGAACTCACAAAATCCGGTCTGGGTGTTGCAGGTGTCATCGGTACAATCAACATAATCGGTGCAGTCCTGATCGTCTTTGCAGCTGGTGTCAAACACCTTGATCCGGACAATATCCGGCTCGGAAGCCAAGCGACTGTCGCTGACCACCAGGCGGATCAGCCAGATTCCGGAAACGTTGGGAGTCAAACCAGTGAGCGCTGCCCGATCGTCGTCGATCGTGGCCGTGGCTCCGGCCGGGGCCGAAATGATATCCCACTGAAAGGTCAAAGAGTCTCCGTCGGGATCAAAACTTTGGCTGCCGTTGAGCGTGGCCGGGTCGCCGATTTCAGCGGCTTGATCTATGCCGGCATTTGCCGTCGGCGCCCGGTTGGGCCCGGCCACATCAGTCGAACAACCCGACAACAAACCAGCGATCGAAACCAGGATACAAAGAACTTTAGCTGTTCGATATGACAACATTGCACTTACCTCCCGACGGCAGCACTCCTGGAAAAAAACGAGGTACTCATAATACTTTTCTGATTAATCCCATATACTTATTTTTACCATGGAAACTAGGTACTTGTCCATGAGGCTCAGTCGGTGTAGTCTTCGACAGTAAATTGGCCCGGAGATACAATGTCGCAATGCACAAAGCTCACCTGATGAACGGTTAGCAATTCAATGGACGCGAGTGTCGACACAGCCGGCAGGTTCACGACCAGGTTTCGTGTGCGCTATCAAGACAGCGATCCGAACCTGCTGGCCACTCCGGTTGCCCTGCTAGGGGCCATGCAAGAAGCCGCCATCGAACATTCCGAGCACGTCGAGCGCGGAACCGAATGGCTGCTGCAGCGGAGTTTGAGCTGGATGATCGTTCAGACACGCTTTGAAATCCTCAGTCTGCCGACTTGTCACACGAATCTGGAGGTTATCACCTGGCCCTCGGAGATGGGACGCCTGCTTTCCCGGCGCGAGTTCATTATAAATGATGCAGATGAAAAGCCAGTTTTGCTGGGCACGACTCTTTGGGCTTTCATGGATACGGCCGCCAAAAAAGTCACTCGGGTACCCGAAGATGTCTCCAACGCTTATCCGGTCCTGATCGAGCGCGCCCTGGACAAACCCTTCAGGCGTCCGGAAGGCTGCGATCAATACCAGTGGCAGAATCGTTTCCCGGTTAGACGTTGGGAGATAGATTTCAACAGCCACGTAAACAATTTACGTTACCTCGACTGGATGCTCGAGACTGTCCCGGCTGACTGCTACGAAGCTTTTCGTGTCCAGGAAGTGAATATTCGCTACCAGAAGGAAGTCAGCCTCGGTCAATCTGTGCTGGCAAAAACATCCCGATTATCGACCGTTCCCGGTGGGCTGGCTCGCTTTGGGCATATTATTTTAATCGAGGAGTCCAGCGAACCGATTGCCAGTGCCGAGACTATCTGGGCCCCGCAACAATCGGATTCAACTACCGCTTGATTCTGTATTGTGTTTTTTCCCGCGACGCCTGGGTCTGGACTTTTTATTTGCATTACGACCGCTACTTTTCTTCACCTGCTGCGGTTTTTGTCGGCGACCCCTGGAAGAACTCGAACGTCTGGGCTTTGTCTTCTCTACTATAGACTCGCCAGGCTGGAATACCTTACGCAGTCGGGTTAAAGTATGGCGCCCTTTGCCCGTGGCGCGAACCCCAATCTCAAACAAATCTAAAGCTTCTGGAAAATAATTGCGCCGTAGAAGCCCGCGTGGCAGAGGAGCATTGCGGTGCAGGTTGAATAACCGTTTTTGAGAGGCAACTAGCTGCTGAATCCGCTCGGCCTGCCACTTGGGCAGATTCAGCCGATCGATCATTCGCACCAGGATCTGGCGCACAACTTCACCTGGCGCATCGGAGTCTGGCTGAATTCCATAGGCTCGCCGGCCTTTTCCGATGGCATCGCTAACTGGGTGAAGCAAGACAGACGCCAATAAGACTCGATTGGATAAAAAATCGCGTTCACTCCGATCAATTTGCTTCAAATAGGCGAATAATCCGCTGCCGGGCTCGCGTTCCTCCCCACGCTCCGGGGCCCGCGCCAGATAGCTGGCGACCTCGGGCAGAATTTCGGACAAGATGCCCGTATCCCACATCAAGCGAAAAGAGGCCAGGGCGGCTCCCGAGCGCAGCATTCGATAAATCTCTTCAAGCAACCGCGGTCGAGCGCTCTTAGCCAAATGACTGCGGTAGCGCACAATCGCCTTGAAGGTTGCCGGTTCAATCGAAAAATCCAGCCGGGCGGCAAATTTAATCGCGCGCAGAATGCGCACAGGGTCTTCGCGGGTCCTGACGTCCGGCTTCCCGATGAAACGGATTGTGCGCTCAACCAGATCTTCCAGGCCGCCGACGTGGTCGATCAGTGTGCGGCTCTGGGGGTCATAAAAAAGCGCGTTGATGGTAAAGTCGCGTCTTAGGGCATCTTCTTGCTCGGTACCGAATACGTTGTCGGAGCGAATAAGCAGGTCTTCGTCAGTCTGTTCACCGGCATGTGCCCGAAAAGTCGCTGTTTCTATCACCTTATTGCTGAAGTGAATGTGCGCCAGTCTGAAGCGGCGGCCGATCAGACGGCAGTTGCGAAAGATTTTCCTGATCTCAGGCGGCTTGGCTGAGGTAGCTACATCAAAATCCTTGGGCTCGAGTTTGAGCAGCAGGTCGCGCACACAACCGCCTACCAGATAGGCCACGTGCCCGAAGCGGGTCAGGCGCCGAAGGACTTTCAAGGCATCGTTGTCGATTTTAGTGTTAGAAATTCCCTTGGTCGGTATCGACATAGACATCGAATCATCATCTTGTGTATCCCTGGAGGCGGTTCGGCGAGCGGTCATGAAGAGGTAAACTACACCCGCACAGACTCCTGCGCAAGCCAGGATTACTCCAATTACCAAACCCCGCCTGTAGCATTTCCGGACACCCTGTCCGGGTTTCAGACACCCCCCAGAAACCACTCTCAATGGATAATCCTGACAAAACAAGTACTTGGGCGGTGTGCCCGGGGACTGGCACACTGGTTGCTTAAACTTGGCAGCAGCAAGGAGAAATCGATGTCCAGGACTGATTTGACTCTAGTTGACATTAGAGCGCGTTTTGCGCAGCTAGGCCCGGAATCCCTGTCGGACCACGAACTAGTGGCCCTACTCGTCGGCTGGGGTTTGAGTAGCTCCCGAAGCATACGACCGCTTAGTTTGGCAGAAAAAACTCTCAGCTACACCGGAGGACTGGCCGGAATTGAAAAATTCGAGCTGGCTGAGTTACAAAAGATCGATGGTCTTGGTCCGGTAAAAACTTGTCTACTCCAGGCAGCCGTCGAATTGGGCAAGCGCGCCGTGATTCCTGCCCCAGCTTTGGAAAAAAGTATCAGTTCAGCCACTGAAGTAGCCGAGTGGTTCCGCTGTCATCTACAGAACATTGAACGTGAATGCATTCATGCCCTCCTGCTCGATAGCAAGCACCGCCCAATAAAACATTTTCAGGTAACGGCCGGCTCGTGGACATCATGTCCGGTTGATCCCAAAGTAGTCTTTGCGGCCTGTCTGCGCAACGGTGCTCCGGCCGTCATTCTTATCCACAATCATCCCTCCGGAGATCCGACCCCCAGTCGCGACGATCTCGAGTTGACCGAAAGAATGGTTCGGGCTGGCCGGGTAGTCGGTATCACAGTGCTCGACCATTTGATCGTCGGACGAGAAGGCTTTACCTCCCTGGCCGATCAGGGGCTACTCTGAGTTTTCCAGTCGGTGAACTTGACACCTTCGCGATGGGCCGATAGTAGTTGCTCAGGTCGAAAAGAACACAACTGCTTCCAGGCCAAAGGGGTGAATCATGAAGTTCAAAGGTATTCTAACCAGATGCTTAATCTTGTCATTAGTTTTTGTTCTGACGCCGGCTGTGGCACTGGCCGATGAGGAAAAAGACACAGGTTTCGAGGGCTGGGATGAAGAAACCGAAGGGGATACAAAACCTAAAGACGGCGAAGACAAGGAAACCAAAACCGGCGATACTGCGACCGAGACAAAAACCACAGCTCCGCCAGTTGTCAAAGACTCGAGCAAGATAAAAGAAGAGCCACGGGTGGGTCTGGATGCCAAGCACCCCGGCGGTCAGGAAGGCCTTTTGCCTTCGGTCCACACTCGCTATGGATCGCTGGCCCTGATGGGATTATTCCAGACTCTATTCAGCAGTGCCATGGTTAACGATAACAGTGCTGCATCCGAGACGGTCGGCTTCACTTTCCAGCGGGCTCGCATCATTCTTAAAGGACACCTGCTTACCGAAAATCTCGAGTATTTCTTTCAGGGCGATGCCGTCAACATGGCCTCGTTTGCCCTGGACATGTACGTAAAATACAAATACCGCGGGTTTTCTATACGCTTTGGCCGCTTCGTGCCCGACTTTACTTACATGTTGCCGCGCAATAAAGGCGATTTAGCGGCCGTAGAGCATCCTATTTATCTGACCTTCGGCGCCTTTGGAGTCTGGCGCCAGATCGGTGCCGAAATGGGCTACCAGGTCAGTGATGAGCTCGAGCTCAAATTCGGTGTCTTCAACGGCCTGATGTATGAACCCAATTTCATCAACCCGCTACTTGTCAACATGCAGATGGGCGTAATTGAAGTGGGCGGGGCAACTTATAACAACTACACCGACAACAACAAGGCTAAGGACTTCATGCTGAGAGCCTCCTACCAGGTCAACCGACACCTGTCTCTGGATCTCAACTTCTGGCTGGGCATGCCGGTCAACTCGACCGGCGACGAGGACAACGATATTGTCATCATCGGCGGCCCGGGGGCCGAGTTCAACAACGGCAAACTCCACTTGATTTCCGAGTTCATGTTCCGGGTGGTTTCTTACGGCCATGATATCGATGCAGTCACCAGTCTGGCGCTCTGGGCCCATGCCGGTTATCGCTTCACCGACTTGATTGAAGGTATTTTTCGGGTCGACTGGGTCGAGCCCAACCTGGACGCCGACGACGATATGCGTCTGCGCCTGACCACCGGAGCGCATTTGTGGATCGAAGAAAAACACTTCAGGATTATGTCCAACGTATTCATCGAGCTGCCCCTGCCTGACGGAAACGAGATCTTCGGCATTTTGATTCAGGCCGCTTTAACCTGGTAATCAAGCAATGCAGAAGCAGCCCGGTCAACCATTCATTCGAATCGTTGACCTGCAAAAAAAGTTCGCCGAACTAACAGCCGTAGCGGGAATATCTCTCGAGGTTCAGCACGGGGAGAATTTCGGCCTCTTGGGGCCAAACGGGGCCGGCAAGACAACTACCTTGAATATGATCGTCGGCTTGCTGCAGCCCGACGGCGGCTACATTGAAATTGACGGAGCCCGCGAGATTACCTCGGCGGAGGTAAAAAAACGAATCGGAACCGCCCCGCAGAGTCTGTCGCTATACGACGACATGAGCGCCGTCGAGAATCTGTCATTTTTCGGTCGCCTATACGGCCTGGCCGGCAAGAAACTTGCCGAACGAATCGACTGGACTCTTTCGTTTTCCGGCCTGCAAGACAGGCAAGCCGATCGGGTCAAGACTTTTTCGGGAGGCATGAAAAGACGCCTTAACCTGGCTTGCGCGTTGGTCCACGATCCGACCTTACTGCTGCTCGACGAACCCACCGTCGGCGTCGATCCGCAATCGAGAAATCACATTTTTGACAGTATCGAGAAGCTGAACAGCCAGGGAACTACGGTCATTTACACTACTCATTACATGGAAGAAGCTCAACGTCTGTGCGATCGAGTCGCGATCATCGACAAGGGCAAGATATTGGCCATTGATAGCGTAGACAAACTCATTGAACAGCATGGCGGAGTCTCGGTTATCAAGGCCAATCTGGCTTCGCGACCGGCCGATCCCTCAGTCTTGCCCGGGGAATTGAATGGGTCCGCTCTGCGAATAGAAACCGATCGTCCGCTCGAAGTTATCGCTCAACTGACCGACCGCGGAATCAAGTTTTCGACCTTATCGGTCGACCAGGCGGATCTTGAAACAGTTTTTCTCAACCTGACGGGCCGGAGGCTTCGAGATAAATGAAAGGTATCCTTACATTAGCGATAAAAGATCTGCGCCTGTTATGGCGCGATCGTTTCGGCCTCTTCTGGGTCCTGGGGTTCCCGCTGATTATGGCGCTGCTTTTCGGCTCGTTGTATTCGGGTAGCGGCGGGGCAAAAAACATTGCCGTGGCAGTGATTGACGAGGACGCGACCGAGAAATCTAAAACTTATCTCGGCAATCTACAAAAATCCGATGCCCTCGAAGTCAGCCTGCTCGATTTGCCGACGGCACGCGACAAAGTCCGCCAGGGAGAGCTGACAGCCTATATACGCATCGAAAAAGGGTTTGGCGAGCAACTCTGGGGATCCGGGGAAAATGGCCTCCCGCTCGAAGTCGGAGTAGATCCATCGAAAACAGCATCGCGGGCCTTCTTGCAGGGAATTTTAATGCAAACCTGGTTCGAGTCCATGAAAGATGTGTTTCTGAACCCGAAAGAAATGCAGAAGATCGTCAAAAACGAACTGAAAGAAATCGATAATTCAAAAGACATGTCGGATGAACAGCGCGGCATATTCAAAACCTTCATGATCAGTCTCGACAAGTTCATGGAAGACGTAGATCCTGACACCTATTCTCAAGGCGAACCACTCGGCAACATGCAAATCAAAACTGTTTCGGTTGTCAGAGACAAGGCCCATCCGCACAGCCCCTTCGACATCACCTTCCCTTCGGGCATTCTTTGGGGGCTAATCGGTTGCGCTACCGCCTTCGGAATATCGATTGTCGTCGAGAG
>JAFDKH010000046.1 GCA_019307065.1 Deltaproteobacteria bacterium | reverse complement strand
TAAGATAGGAGGTCAGCAGGCCTTGCATCATGCCGCGCAATTTGCTGCCTTTGCTGGCCTTGAACGGGAATGTGGCAATTGAAGGACGACCGACTGCGTCGAGCATCTGATCTTTGGATTCTATAACTCCCATTGCTACCAAATCGGCCTCTAATGCTTTTTTATGGACGTCGGTGATAATAATTACTTTGATGCGCTCATCGTCGACTCGTACGCGAGATTTGACGCCCTTACCCTTGCCGTCCTTGGTTCCTGGAGGGGGAATGCCTACATATCGATCGAGCTTGGCCATGATTGACTTTTGCTGACCGAGGTAAGCCTGGCGCTCACCGGGTTTCTGGGCCAGGTTATTGGTAATCATCCACTCGAGGCAGCCCTTTCTAGCATTTGTAATGGCTGCATTCTGGTCGGTGCCAATTCCGGTACACTTGACCAGAATAGTATTGGCATCTACAGATTCGACCATTTCACCCGGTAGGTAGACTTCCGGTCCGGCATCTTTTACAACTACGGTCGTACAAGCAACCGCAACAGTACACAGTACTACCAATCCACACATAGCAACTTTTTTCATCTCCTCCTCCTTTTTTAAATGAAAACTTATGGCTCTATTATGGGTAAAATCGACCCGACTATTCCATCAGGGCCCATTCTTGTCAAGCCTAATCGCCCCGGCCGAAAACCGGGATATCCTTGTGGCAAAAGGGGTTTGGAAACATTTGGGTTGACGAAACAGACCCCCTCGGATAGGATGTCGCATCTTGGGATACTGGAGTGCGATGAATACATACCTGCACTTGGACTTGGGGATCCATAGAAGGATTCATTTTTTTTACACGATTTTTGTGATCGGGGTATTTTCGGTCTCAGGTTGTGATAAAAAGGCCGATCCGCTGGATCCGCCCCAAGACACAACGCCCAAAACTCAGCCAGATGAGACGCTCGAACCAGTGACTGACGGCGGAGCCGATGCAACTGACGCTCAAGAGCCCGAAACCGGTATTTTCGACCAGGGCGAAGAACAGGTAGTCAAAGCTGTCGGCAAGGCCAGAAAAAGCCGCGATATCTCTTTAGCCCGTCAGGCAGCGGCCAATCGAGCGCGCGGAAACATACTCAAGCTACTGAAAGAAAAAGGATATTCTATTGATTCTCCCGGAATTCTCAATGGAGTCGCCATTGAACGAACTTACACCAAGGGACAATTCGTCTATGCTGTGGGCGTTTTGCCGCTTACGGAAATCGAAAAAACAGTGAATGTTCCGGCTTCTGACTCGTCGAACTCGACCAGGGAAGATCAACCAAGGAAAACCGCAACTTCACCCAACGGAGGGCAAAAATGACCAGGAAAATCGGCCTAAGTATGCTGGTATTAGTTCTAACCATGGGCTTCGCCTTTACAACCATGGCAGCCGACAAAAAGAAAATCGTAGTCGGCGATCCCAAAACCAAATGGGCCTCTAGTAAGGCCTGCCGGGGCTATGCCCCCACATATGCCGACTCTATTGCGCGCTCTTTGCGCACACGCATAGTTGAAACAGGTGCTTTCAGAGTTGTCTCACGGGAACAGCTCAAGAAGGTGCTCAGAGAACACGAAATGGCGATGACCGGCTTGTCTGACCCGACCACCGCCAAGTTCACCGGTCAATTCCTGCAGGCCGACCTGGTCATGGCCACCGAGGTTATTTGCCATACAGACACTGTCGAATTCAACATTTTACTCTTAGATGTCGAAACGGCTGAATTTATCTGGGCCAAAAATTACGAAATGAAGAATCTCAAAAAGACCAGCCGGGCCCTCAAGGACATTGCTAAGCTATTGAAAAAATATGCAAAAACCGGGAAAATCGGCGGCGACGCCGGCAAAACCGAGGCCATGATGATGATAGACTCCAAGGCTTTACATGATGCCTCGGAATTCATCATCAGGATCGTCGAGCGTAGTGTTCCCAACGCCAGCATCGAGGTCAAAGACGTCAATACTTATTCCGACACCATAAAAGTCAAAGTTCGCGGCCGGGGGGCCTGGCCGGGAACCAGATTCAAGGTCATGCGTGATGACGAGGAAATTGGCTGGTTATATTTGAAGAAAAAGGGACGCGGCGACGTCGAAGCTGGTACTCAGGATGAAATCTCCGCCTTTGAAGAAGGAGATACCGGTTCGAGCGAGGAGTTCGTACCCAAAGTAGCCATCGGGTTCATCGAGGACGAAGACCTGGAAAATGAGAAAATGGTCGAGTTGTTCAAAGAAGGCTTGATTAAAGAAATGAGCGAGGCTGACCGGCTCGAGGTTGCCGATGACGGTAAGATAGACAAGATCCTCAATCGTATGGGCAGCAAGACCAAGAAAAAATCTCTTGCGAAGCTGTTTAAAAAAGGAGTAGATTTGCTAATTACCGGCCGGTTTTCGGGTGAATCCGGCAACCGCCGAATCGACTTCGAAGTACTGAGCACGCTAAATGGGAAGCGAGTAACCAAGATCAAATATGATTCAAGGTTGTAATCGATGAGATAAAAAAGGTATCTCAAACAACCAATCATTTGTAAGGAGGAAGTAAACATGAAGAAAACCGTAACGATTTTTTCGGCTCTGATGCTAGTCGCAGCAGTCTGTGTTGTTGGCGTCGCCTGTGGTAACGGAAACACCTTGACCGGCACAACCGCCAGTGGCGCACCCGCCTGGGTGCTCAAGGGCAGTGGCGCCTTCACCGGTGATCGTGGCAAGGCATTCTACGGTGTCGGCTCGGCCCCCAAGATGATCGACGCCTCGATGCAACGCGATCGCGCCAACAACCGTGCTCGCCGTCAGATCCTCCAGATCTTCAACACCTACATTGCTTACATGATGAAAGACTACGCTCGCAGCACCACCGCGGGAGACATGAGCAAGGAAAGCTACGAAGCCGATGTACTCCAGGTACAGAAGACCATCTCGATTGGCGATATCAACGGCGCCCAGATTGTCGACACCTGGCGTGATCCTTCTGACGGAACCATCTATTCTCTGTCCGTTCTCGATCTGACCGCAATGGCCGACATCCTGGCCAACAAGGGCGAGTTGGATGCCAAGTTGCGCGACTATGTCCGGGCCAACGCTGCCAAGTCTTTCGATGACCTCGAGAAAGAAGAAGCCAAGCGCGGCCAGTAAAACTGTAAGTAGCAAACTTTACCATTGATGTTACGTTGGGGCCGGAACCTTGTGGTTCCGGCCCCAAATTTTTGACTAGCCTATCTGCCGTGACGGTGGTAGAGATATACTCCGTTTTCGTGCCGCGGAGGTAACATGCATCCAAAGAATTGGGTAATCGTCTTAATCGTTGGGTTGCTGGTCGTAATGACCAGCTGTGGGACCCGGGTTGTGATAATCAGGGGCGGCCCGCCGCCGGCCTGGGTAGATCGATTGCCGTCCAAGCCAGGTAAACTCTGTGCTGTCGGCTATTCCGGTCCGACCTTTTATCAACAAGATTGCCTGGGCAATGCAGCCGAAAATGCTCGCGGACACCTGGCCGAGACTATTAGCGTAACCATCCGAACGATAACGATCGACATCTCCGACGGTACTCGGGGTTCTTTCAGCAAGGACGTTTTTGTCCAGGGCTCTGAGAGCGCTGCTAATGCAGTTCTGCAGGGCTCCGAGATCGAAGCCCAGTGGATGGATCTCCAGGGCCAACGCGGGTCCTCCAAGGGCTGTTATGCCTATGTTTGTATCGACCCCGATAAACCGATTGATAAAATGATCGAAACCCTCGAAGAGAAAAACCTGCCTCCCAAGACTGTTGAGAAAGTCAGGGCCAACGCCGAGGCAGCCTTCGATGAGCTGGAAAAATTGGAAGATGAAAAAGCCCTAGAGAAGACTCCCCCGCCGCCACCGCCCAAGGCCGAAGAAGACCAGCCGGAAGAAACCGCCCCGGATGGCGGGACAGACAAACAAGATGAAGCGGCAACACCTGCAGAAGATAAAGCAGCACCTGAAGCAGAAGAAAAGCCAACAGAAGAAAAACCAGCCGAAGATACCAAGACCGAGTCTGGCAAAAGCGGCGACTCGATTGACGCTACAAACGCTGTTAGAAAAATCGAAATCCCCAGTGAGTAACGGCTGACCGTCGGACAGCCCAGTTCTAATAATATGTGAGGTCATAATGCTCGAACGTACGCTATCGATCATCAAGCCGGATGCGGTGTCAAAGGGTCACATCGGAGATATCCTGGCCCGCTTTGAAAAAGAAGGCCTGCAGATAGTCGCCCTGCGCATGCTCCATCTGAGCAAATCAGAAGCCGAAGGTTTTTATACCGTCCATCGCGAGCGGCCCTTCTTCAACGACCTGGTCGAGTTCATGACCAGCGGGCGCGTAGTTGTCCTGGCCCTCGAAGGCCAAGACGCCATCAGTCGCTACCGCTCAATCATGGGTGCCACCGACCCAGCCAAGGCTGATCAAGGCACCCTGCGCAAGCTATACGCAGCCAACGTCCAGAATAACGCCGTGCATGGCTCAGACGCCCCTGAAACAGCCAAGACCGAAATTGCCTATTTCTTTTCCGAGTTGGATATTACCGGCTAAAAATGTGTTGACCCCATCCCGATGACTCATAGATTGGTGCGCTGGTTGGCCTGGATTTCTGCCGCACGCGCATCGGCAACACCGGCTTTTTCGGCAAAGTCGAGCCAAAAAAGATGTACGGTCTCAATGGCACGGTCAACCATCTCGTTTGCGCGCGCCTTCTTGATGCCGGCGACATTGGCCAGGGCTATCAAATCTTCGCGTTCAAACTCGTCGCGTTTGCCGTTGACACTCATTTGGTGTCGGCTCGTCCACTCGCCCCTGGGGTCCCATGCGTAAGAAATGTCGAACGCTGGGGACAGACGCCATTTGCCTCGGCGATTCATTAGAAAAGCGATGTTCTTGACGTGATCATCGTGATTACGAACGACCACATTGAACATGGCACGCAACACCTGCTGATCCAGATCTTCACGAGGCAGTCCCAACCGCCTAATGACCTGGATCGCCTGCTCGTAGGAATAGCTTGCAGGCTGGTTGTAGTCATAGTGGGCGATGGCACCCAAGGACTGCATGTGACGTTTGCCGCCGTTTGCGGATCGATCGAACCGCTTGGTCATGAAATGGCTACGGCCACCTTCATGGTAAAGCCGGCATGGTGCCATTTTGATGCCAGCCTCGACGGCCATCAGATGATAGGCATACTCGATCTTTCCATAGCCCATCGGGTCGGCGAGTTCCTTGTCGCGATTGTTGGAGACTCCGTCGAATTTCATCAGCCAGTGCTCGAAGCCCGCTTCGACATCGACCTGACCCGACCGGAATTCGCCTGTTTCTGGATTCCAAGCGAGAATCGCCTTGGCCCTGGCTCCGCCAGCCGAAGTTCCGACGCGGAGAATGTCCTCAATCACATCCCGGTCATCACCGCCGTTGAAAACACCACCGAGGCTAGCACGTTCGTCAAGGATCTGGTTTGCCAGATCGACGAGGTTCGCCACTTCGACCGAGTTCGTGCTGGTGGGCGGACCGAGTGTGGCCGGCTCAAACTCGAGCGCCCCCATGCCGCGGCTGCCGATATAGCAGAGGCGCTCTACCGGATGGAAACTCGCCGCTGTTCGCCCTTGTGAGGCAAGCCATGCATCAATGACTGCGTTGCCGAACTTGTCCGGAAGCGAGTCGGCGATCAGTCCGGGCAACCCCTTAAAGGTGTTTCGTGCAAGCGCCGGAAACTCATAAGGGAATTCACCAAGCGGCATTATGATGGGTGCCAATTGAATACCGCTATGCAGGAAATCGGGTGCATATTGGAAAACACCAACTTCCCTGTCCTCCAACCAAGTGACGGCGCCGATCACGCTGCCCCAAAGAAGCACGCGCGCATCATTATTCATCATTATCCTTGTTGCCGTCGCCCCACGACCAAATTGCGCGTTCATCGCTGGATAGGCCGGGACGCGCGCGCTTGCGCTCGCCGCCGCCAATGTCGATCCGTTCGATTGGTCGCACGGTCGGGTCAGGTAGTAGGGCTTCCAGATTCTGTTGGATGCCAAGCGCCGTCAGAACCCGAATAAATGTATCAACGGAAACACCCTGGCCTTTCTCAAGCCGACCGATGGTTCTTGGCGAGACGCCGGCTTCATCAGCGAGTTGTATCTGGGTTATGTTGCGGGAGAGCCTTATGTTTTCCAGCCGCTTGCAGAGGGCCGCTTCGATCTGATCGCTCGTCGCCACAGAAAAATCGATTTTATAGAACATATGTTGCTGATTAACCTCCCTTCCTTGACTTAGTCAGCAATATATTGCTGATTAATACTCGGTGTCAATGATAAAGTTGTAATCGGCAATATAATGCTAATTAACTAGCATTAAAGGCTTTAATCAGCAACATATTGCCGATTTGCTATAACGGCATCGCTACCATACGAGAACGCCCGAAAAACAATTTGACTTTCGAGGTCGAGCCGAAGATCTGGGACTAGTCGACCGGCAGGACTCTTTCCAGATAGGCTCGATTTTCTATCGTCCAGATAGCCGGGCCTTTGCCGTTCAGTTCGGCGCGTTCTTCAAAGTCGCGGTAGATACCGGCGTCCATGATCTGATTCTCTTGCGGTTCGATGTTGTGAAATAATTCGGCCGGCCCGGCTGCCAGTCCCATGGTATGGCCCATTTCGTGGGTGAGTGTATTGCCAATCATGTTGGCCAGCGAAAGAATCGCCAGACCGATCTCATCGGCCCGGTCGCCATTCGGAAGTTCGCCGTCTTCCACTTTTTGACCGCCCTGGCTGGGCATGAACGGCCCAAATATATCATCGAATAAATCAACGGCCAACGGCATAGGCTGGTCCGAACTGGGGCTGAAACCCAGGTAAGACGAAATGAATACTCCGCCGAAAGCCGCCGTGCCGACTTCGGCCGAATCTGCGTTCCAGCCGCCGACAACATCGTCGAAAACCACGTTGCCGATATCCTTACCCATCGTGTTGTCTAGGCCGATTAAGTCACGATCATTGGGGTCCTGGCCGCCAATCTCGATAACTGCATACTCGATAAAGTCAGTCGGCCGAGTTTCTCTAAATTCAACATTGATCCCCAAATAATCCCTTTGAACAACCTCGAAGATCCGTTGCCTGATCAGATGTTCTACATTGCGTAATCCAAAAACGCGCAGGGCATCAGTGAACCCGGGCAGGTATTTAATAAAGATGACCTGTTTCTGAGGCAGAACCGTAAAATCTATGCCGCTGGGCAGGGGTATACCAATTTGCTCTTCGTTATTCCAGTAGACGACCGGTGTGGCAGTCCCGCTCAGGACTCCCGCCCTGGACCCCAGGCCGGTAACTCCACCTTTGCCGTCCGAAACCACTCGCAAAACATAATTCATCGTATCGCCGGAAATTACCTCAGGTACGATACTCAAGGCATCCTCTCCGTGATAGTTGATCACTTCGTTATCATTGGTTGTAAAAGTGCCGTCGATAACCACGACTGTCGTGGCTTTTCCCGATACGAACCCGCGCCCAGACATTTCAATCCACTGTCCGCGAGCCGCCTGAGTCGGCGTTACCCGGGTGAGGACTGTCGGCCCCAGTTCGATTGACACTCCTGATAGCGTGTTCCCGGCCACCTCCAGATCGTCTATATGAATATTGACGACTGAGACATCGCCTTCGAAAGTACCCGGCTTTATCCCTATACATTCGGCCGGAAAAGGCCCGTTAAGATTGTCGCGCATGACCGACGTTGTCGAGAGAATACAGGCCCCGCTCCAGTCTTGCTCTTGACCGCCTTCGGGTGTGAATTTGCCCGATATTCTCAACTCGGTTACACCCTCGCCTACGACCGATCCGTCTTCTTTTTTTGAACCCATTAAAAAGCCCGAGCCGCTGGCCGTAGCCTGGCTGCCTAGATAAACCGGCCCTCCCTCGTGAGCCGGCGAAAAGCTGCTCAGCTGAGGCTGCAAGGTCTGTGTAAGAGACCAATCGACCGGCGATTCGGCGGATTGACTCGTCCCGGCGGCATAGTCCACCTGTACTTTCAGTACTCCTTCAAACCTGCCAGGCCCTCCAAGCATACCAAAGGTAGCTTGATCGATCGTGAAATTGAGCTCGCCGTCGTTGATCCGATCGGGCGAGATCATTCGGCTGATGCCAACTCGCTCCAGAAGAACAATCAGGCTGCCTTCATTTTCACCGACGAACCCCTGGCCAAACACTTTTATCAGGCTACCCGGTAAAACAGTCGCCGGCTCGACTCGATTGATTGTCAGCTCAGGCAAACTGCCATCCGGTAGTGTCGAGGGAGTACTCGTACAGCCGTACAGGCAACCAAATAAAACACCAATCAGCCAATAAATAGCGGTGGGCCGACATGTGACGTTAATTGATCTCATTATGGATAGGTTACCTCCAAAGAATAGCCGTTGCCCTGGGGAGGTACCTGCCAGCCGACAATCCTGATGAAGTAATCGCCATCGGAAGGAATCGTGTATTCGATGTGCTCGTCGTCGTCCACGCTCAAGGCACTCGTTATTAGATTCTCCGCCAGGGTCTCGGGAGTAACACCAGGTTTGTACAACTTCATATCAAGGTCACCGTTGGCGTGAAGGAACGTCAGATCAATCGACAGAATCTCGTCGGCAAACATCAAAGCTTTGTACCAATCTTCATTGCCGGGACAAAGAACCAGGCCGGGCCGCGGACCGGTATCCCAAACCGGAATCGCTTCGTCCGGTATATCGTTTGACTCGTCGGCATCATCGGTACATGTCGGCACTTGCTGGGTCACAACTACCATCATGTGGTAAACGTTTTTGGCTTCTTGATAAGGACCCATGGCGATATAGTAGGTGCCGTCGGCCGGAATGCTCTCAACCGTGGCTGCCTCATCGTCCGTTTCGGTAGTCGAACAGCCGAGAGCATTATCACAAGAAAGAGTCTCGGCGTTATCTATGGTGTCTTGATCGAAAATCCAGAGATCCAGGTCACCATTGGCATGCGTGAATTCCAGTTCGACTTCCAGTTTGTCTCCCTCGTTCAATACGATTTTATACCAGTCGGGATCACCGCAGCAAGTCAGGTCGATATAGACATCTTCACTGACGGTCTTGGCGTCATTCGCCGAATTGTTGGGTTCGAAACTATCCGGATTACAGGGAACGTATTCCGCGGTAATAGCCAGAAGAGTATAGCGGTTCTCAACCAGGCTATCGACACCTTCGATCTTCAGGTAGACGGTCTTGGGCTGATCGAATACATCGGAGATCACCGTAATTTGATCGCCGTCCACATCACCTGTCTCGAGCAGGCTAGAGCCATCCTGATCGTAAAGTTCAACCTTAAGCTGACCGTTGGCCTGGGTATAACCGATCAAGGCACCAGCCCAGTAGTTGGCGGCCGGTGTCTGGATCTGAAACCAATCAACATTGCCCGGACAGATTTTCATGTTCTCCAGAACCGATTCCCCATTCAGGTCAAACTGAATTTTTGTCGCATTTTGGTAGGTGTCGTTGCCCTCGGTTTCTTCAAACTGATCGTCTTCACAGTCATTATTACCTGCGGCGTAGGCGGTGAAAGTATATTTACCATCCTGAGGAGCGCAGCCGCGTAAATCACATTCGCTGCCGGCCGGGTCATCATCATCAACTGCACAAATATAGTAGGTCACGTCGGCAGTCTCACCTTCTGCCAGATTTGGATTAGGAATGCTTCCCGACCAACTGCCGCCACCGGCAGATGTCATACTGTTTTTTGTAAAAGAATCCCCACCGCCTGTATCAATCATCCAATATAGAGCGACCGCCGAGATTTCAGATTCTTTGTCGTCCGCCGTAACGTTGACCAGATAGTCGCCACTGTCGCGCTGATCGGGCAAGGCGTCATGCTCGATCGTCGGCGGAGTGCCCTCGCACTTTTTCTTACCGCCCTTGATTAAGATGGTGATGTCCTGGGTTACCTCCGGGTTGACGTCATCGTCCGCGCCTACCCGGATACTCCAAACAGGCCGCTCATTTACTTGTTGTTCGGTTGGGGTCCACTCATAGCTTGCCGACTTTGGACCTGCAGAGTTGAACGTGCCGCCGGGATCGTTCTCAATGATGCGTAAATATATGTTGGCAGAATCAGTGTCGCGGACCTCGACATTAAATTTGATATTATCGGTTCTGTCCAAATCCAGAGTGTAATCCGAAGGCGTGATGAAAACCGGTGCCCCGGTCCCAGCGCCCCCCAAGGTTACGAAAATTGTAATAGCCTCCGAGCTCGAGTCGATCCCGTCAGTAACCAGAAACACAACGTTGTATTGCATGCCATTTCCGTCAGCTCCGGCATCCGAGGCAATCGGTGTCCAAGAAAACTGAGCACTACTGTCACTGGTTGTTTCAAAAACCGCAGCCTCGGGTTTGCCCGTAATGCCGAACTCCAGTGCGTCACCGTCGCCGTCAATGGCCTTGATCTCAAACTCCAGCGTGGAACCAGTCTCTATGTTTTTATTGCCGATCGGGAAAAATGTGGGTGCCTGGTTGGCACAACCGCTAAAAAGATAGGCACCTGCCATTATTGACAGAACGATGACTCTACACGCCTATTTCATATTTGAAAACCTCCAAAGTCCGGACATCAACAAATGAAGTAGATCTTCATATTAGCATGGCCCAAGACTGTCCACAATGTGACATCACGAATACTAAAACTTTGATATTTAGCGTCTTTTTCGCTTGCGGGCTCGAAACCAGATAAGCGGCAGGCTTAGCAGACATAGATAGGCCGGCCAGTCACCCAGGATCTGGTAGACCGTTCCGCCGTCCATCATAGGCATCTTGGCCAACAGCGTTTCGGCATCGTCGAGCCCGGTTTCGGCAATTATCCGCCCGACCGGGTCTACGAAACAGGACACACCGGTATTGGTCGAGCGCACCAGCGGGACTCGGTTTTCCACCGATCGAAAAACAGCCAAGGCAAGATGTAAATACGGCTCGGACGTCTTGCCAAACCAGGCGTCGTTGGTAATGTTGATCAATATATTTGGATCTTTATCTGCAACCTCTCGAGTGAAAGCAGGAATTATGTCTTCGTAACAAACCATAACTCCAATACGAAAGTCGCCAAAAGGAATAACTTCTACTGAATCTCCGGCGGTCAGGTCACCCCCCTCCGGCAGCCATTCGTAAAAAACGGGAAAGGTATGCCCCAGGGGGATGTATTCACCAAAGATCAGCAGATAAACCTTATCATAGGCGCCTAATACGTTGCCTTGGGCGTCAATCAAAATCGCCGTATTCATCAGATCGATCCCCGGATGACGGGGCGACTTGTTTTCTGGATTGGGTTTGGCAGTCAGTGCCCCGAATAAAAGCGGCGTCTTGAATCCACGTTGCGGGGCAACCCGGTCAGCCATCGGAGTCCGGGCTGCCCGGTCGTCGGCGGCGTGTTTTGGCGGGACTGTCTCGCTGGACGAAATAAAGGTCACATCTCGGGGAATTGGGCGGCAGCGTTTGAGATCACCTTCGTCTTTGCAGTATCTGACCTGATCGTCACCGGCTCTTTGAACGTAGGTAAAGGGCGCATGGTAGGCTGTCTCGGGCCAGACAATTAAATCGGCACCCTGTTTTTCAAGCTCGATAGACATGCGTTGAAGACTAACAAGGTTATCTTCGACTTTCTTGGGATCCTCTTTCTCCCAGATACCCACGTCGGCCTCGACCAGGCCAATATTCAAATACGGCGCGGCGGCCGCTTGTGAATCTACCATGCCAATTCGAATCAATCCGTAGCCGCCGATCAAGACAGGTACTAAAACGGCTGCGACCAGCGGTTTATACAAGCCGGCTTGCTTGTTGCGAAAGCGTCCAAAGGCATCCACCAGAAGTGCATTGGTCATGACCATCATAAAACTCAGGAATGTCACTCCGCCGAGTTCGCATATTTGAATAAACGGAATAACCCAGTACTGGGAATTCGCATAATACCAGGGGAAGACAAACGGCAATAATATCTCAGCCGACACATAGGCAATCGGGGCCAAGAGCCATACGCCCAGCGAGCTTCTTCGCTGTAACCAATGCAGCAACCAAAGTGACAGGGCAAACACCAACCCCTGGTACATCCCCAGCAGGACGGTTAAAACAGCAGCTGGAAGAAACGGCATGTGTCCGAAATCCATCAACATGCCGCCGATCCACCAGAACCCGCCGATGTTGGTGATAGTTCCAGCCCACCAGCCAATCAAAAAATGTTGTTTTCCGGATGTGCCTTTGGCCGCCAGATAGGTGGGCACCAGCGTAAACCAGGCCAGCGGGGCAAGATCCCATGTCGGAAAAGCCAGGAAAACACCGGTTCCTCCTATGCCCGACAAGAGTAAGCGCCACCCCCAACCTCGAAAACCCAAACCAGGAGCTTTTTGCTTCTTGTTCTTCTTTTGCATAGCTGTACCAAAAAAACGGGCCGCCCAAAAACTGGGCGGCCCAGGATTTTACGAATTAGGCTGTCGTTATTCGGCCTCTTTCGTCTCTTCTTTTTTGTCAGGATTTTCGCCAGCCATCAGACCGATTGCTTTCGGTCCGATTGTAGCCATCTCGGCCAAAAGGATATCTTCAGCTGTAGTCTGGTCCCAATCGATGGCAACCGCAATTTCATCCTTCATCGGGTCATAGATGCCGCCCAGGACACGCAGTTTCAGGGTTCCGGGAATGGTGCCGGCGCCGCGGGAGTCAATATGCAGAACAACGATGTAATCGAATTTCAGGTCGGGTTTCTTTAACAGTTCAGCCACCTTCTCGACCAGGGTCTTAACCAAGTTAGGAACTACGGAATAGTCCTCACCACTGCAAGCATCCCATTCGGAGCTGTTATGGAAAAACGCAGCGTGAACCAGACCACGCGCAAGTTTCCAACTCAGGTCGCCAAGGCCCAACTCTGCCAACAACGGCTGGATTGGCTGCAAGGAAATGCCACTCTCGCCAAATTCCGCAATGAATCCACCAAAAAGAGCTGCCGAAAGTGCGAGCTTATCACCAGGCAGGTAACGCATGTCAGCCGGCATCACCAAGAATTTCTTGCCTTCCATGTCCAAGAAGCCCGGACTACCCGAGGGGCGCCAAATTTTTACCTTGTCGCCACAACCGGCAACCATGACCACTGCCAGAACTAAACACAGTACTAATGCCACTTTTCTCATTTAGTTACCCTCCTGTTAGTAATTTCTTCATTGGCAGGTGCATTTACCTGCATATTAATTGAACTTCGTGAATTGCCGACTTGTACCGGAGAATGCCCGGAAGTGTCAAGAATTTCTGTTGTCCCTTGCTTGTCTTGTCCAAGTTCGCGTTCCAAAAGAATCTTTCCGCTGCCGTCGACCATCCGTTCGATGGTTTTTGAACCCTTTTTCGTGAATGTCGAGCGATATTTGAGCTTTCCATCCTTATCGAAGGCAGCTTCCGTTTTCAGGTTATCGCCGGCGTACTCCTTAACTAGTGAGAAGGTCCTCTCGGCGCCGCTATATTTCACTATCTTTACAACTCTACCGGCCGCATCCAATTCAGACATTATCCTGATCGTCTGCCATTTCTTACGGATAGGTCTCACAAATTCCATCCGGTCTCCCTGACTGAATACTTTGACACTGGGAGGCTCAACGCGAAGAATTCGCTCTTCGAATCTTGGCCGGTCATTCTGACCGTATTCAATTCTGTAGCTAGCCCTGATCTGCCCATCCTCGTCTAACAGGACAACCAAATCAGGCCGCTCAATTGTTCCCTCCAGGCGATATTTCAGTGAAGCACTCGAACATGAAACCGGCTGGCTGAGATTGAGTTTTCCGGGAGCCGGACGCTCGAATCCTGAAAAACACTTTTGGCCGGCTAAATCCTCAGCTGCTTGCTTATGGCAGCCGCCAGACGCGACGAAGATCGCAAAGAATAAAACCACAACTGTCATTGAACTCGCGGCCAGCCTATTCGCCATCATACTTTTTCCGAAGTTCCAGACCGTAGTTATATCCACGAGTAAAAGCGTTCAGGTTCAACTTCTGGGTTCCCGCCGGAACTGACTCACTAATCGCCTCTTTGATAGCTTCGGCCGCGACTAAGTCCGATAGGGCGGCAAAAAAACCCAGCATTATGATGTTGAGGACCATTTTTCGTCCCATTTCCTCCGCAAAACGAGTTGCCGGGATTCCAAACGCTTTACACTCGGCCTGCAGCTCACCGGGACTAACCAGGCTTTCTTCATACAACACCAGGCCTTGTGGGCTGATATCTAAACTGAATTTATCAAAGGCTGGCTGGGACATAACCACTAGAACGTCCGGGCAGGTGACAACCGGGTATAGGTTGCGTTCTCGACTGATGACGACTTGCGCGCTACAGGCCCCGCCGCGAGCCTCAGGCCCAAAGGTTTGGGTCAAGGTTGCATCTTTTCCATCATGCAGGGCAGCCGCCCGGCCGATTATTATCCCGGCCAGAATTACTCCCTGGCCCCCAAACCCGCCTATTTTAATCTCGACTCTGCTCACCGATTTACTCCTGTGGGATAGGGGGCGTACTTCTTGCCGAGCTTGGCGGAAAATTCGTCGTTCATCGCTTCGAGCAGCGTCGGACGATCACGATCTACGAATTTGCCCACAATAATTGGACCTTTCAATTCCAACCCGACCATGCGCGTGTTGGCTCCATTGACAACCTTGCTGGCACGTTTGTAGTAGAGCATGGCATCCAGCCCGTCACCTAAACGGTTTCGACGGGAATAAATTGTCGGACAGGGTGCAATAATTTCAACAAATGCAAAACCTGGCTTGGCGAGCGCCTCTGCCATTGTACGCGCAAGTTGGCGAACATGGTAGGTTGTCCAGCGGGCCACGTAGACCGCCCCGGTTGAATCTGCCAAAAAAGGTAGATTGAAAGGGGCGTCGTACGACCCGTATGGGGCAGTCGTGGCAATACTGTGGCGTGGAGCCGTGGGTCCGACCTGTCCACCAGTCATGGCATATGTGAAATTATTTACGCAAAAAACCTTGATATCAGAGTTGCGTCGAGCAGCGTGGATCAAGTGATTGCCACCAATAGACACCAAATCGCCCTCACCACTGATGACAACTACATTCATATCCGGTCGAGCGGTCTTTAAACCGGTGGCAAACGGAATAGGGCGGCCATGGGTGGTATGGAAAGAATCCAGATTGATATATCCGGCAATACGTCCTGTGCAGCCTATTCCGGAAACTACAGCAACCTTGTCGAGATCCTGCTTGATATTCTGTAAGGCGTGCACAAAACAATTTACCACAATGCCGATTCCGCAGCCCGGGCACCAGATATGCGGCATGCGTTCCATGCGCAGAAAAGATTCAACCGGGTTCACAGCCTGGCTCATTGGATCTCCTCTTCGATCACTCGAACAATCTCTTCGGGATCGTGCAGGCTTCCACCAGCGTGAGTAATCGAAACCGTCTTGGCATATGGACCGACGATACGCTCGACCTCGAGGACCACCTGTCCAAGATTCAACTCAGGCACTATGAAGAGTTTGGCCTGTTGGGCCAGCTCGCGCAGACGTTTTTCAGGAAATGGCCAGACAATTACCGGGCGAAAGACACCAACCTTCAGACCTTTGTCACGGGCTAGCTGCAACGTTCTGAGGACTACCCGAGATGTTATACCGTAGGCCACGATGATAATCTCGGCATCTTCGATCCGATCTTCCTCCACAAGACAGATCTCGTCCGCCTGCAAGCGGATTTTATCCACTAGACGACGAACAAGTTTGTCCTGCACCTCGGTGCTCATGATCGGATATCCCTTTTCGTTGTGCGTCAACCCGGTTACATGAACTTTATAACCTTCACCAACCGGGGGCATTTCAGGCACCATATTTTCTTTAGGCTCATACGGTAAAAAATCTTCCTTTGGTCCGCTAGGTGCTCGGCGGGTTTCAATTTTGAGGTGCTCAGGCTCGGGGATGACTACTCTTTCAGTCATATGGCCGACACTTTCATCCATCATGAACAAGACCGGCACCCTATAGCGTTCGGACAGATTAAATGCATGGACCGTCAAGTCGAAACACTCTTGCGGCGAATTCGGACAAATCGCAATGATCTCATAGTCACCGTGTGAGCCCCAGCGGGCTTGCATCATGTCACCCTGCGCAACCTGAGTTGGCAATCCGGTCGAGGGCCCGACCCGCTGGACATTGACAAAAACACACGGAGTTTCCGTCATGGCGGCGTAGCCGATATGTTCCATCATCAACGATATCCCGGGCCCGGAGCTGACTGTCAAAACCTTCATACCACCCCAAGCTGCACCTTGAATGGCAATCGATGAAGCGATTTCGTCTTCCATTTGAAGAAAAATACCGCCCACCAGAGGAAGACGCCTGGCAATTCGCTCGACAACCTCGGTCGAAGGAGTAATCGGATACCCGAAGGCCGCTCGGCACCCGGCCGCCAGGGCCCCTTCGCAACAGGCATGATCTCCATCCATAAAATGTACTCCAACAAGAACTCCGCGTGGATCAGCCTGCATTGTCCACCTCCTGGTCTCCAATGCGTATCCTGATCGCGTGAATTGCAAAGTCGGGACAAAACAGCCCGCATAGGTCGCAGCCTGTGCAAGACTCAATATCGGCAACAATCGGGGGATGGTAACCTTTTTTATTGAAGTTATCGTCGAGTTCCAAAACTCTTGTAGGGCAAAACTCAATGCAAAAACCGCAGCCCTTGCAGCCTTCCCGATCGATGAAAACCTCGCCCTTGAACTTGCGTCCGGGATTCTTTTTTGGTTCAGCCACAGCAGCCATCCTCCAGGTAGGTCCGCATCGTAAAAGATGCCTTCATATGTCTGACAACTGCTCGAGCATCAGTTGACCAATCTCCGCCGGATTCTCAGTCACCGCTACCGATGCATCACGCAAAGCTGACATCTTGTCGGCGGCAGTCCCCTTTCCTCCGGCCACTATGGCTCCGGCATGACCCATTCGACGTCCGGGTGGGGCGGTCAATCCAGCGATGAAAGCCACAACTGGCTTGGTCATATTACTCTTGATCCAGGTCGCAGCCTGCTCTTCGGCCTGTCCACCGATTTCACCGATCAGGACAACACCCTCAGTCTGCGGATCATTTTCAAACATGCTTAGCCCGTCTATAAAATCGAGCCCTTTGACTGGATCGCCCCCCAGCCCAATACAGGTGGACTGACCCAGCCCGACTTGGGTAAGTTGGTCGACGGCTTCATATGTCAGTGTTCCGCTACGGCTGAGCAGACCGATTTTTCCTGGAAGATGGATCGGCCCTGGCATAATGCCGACTTTGCAGGATCCGGGTGTAATAATGCCGGGACAATTCGGACCAATCAGAACAGTCTCAGATCCCTTCAGGGCATGCTTGACTTTCAGCATATCAAGGGTCGGAATTCCTTCGGTTATACATACAACCAGCCGGATCCCAGCCGCGGCTGCTTCAAAGATTGCATCGGCCGCGAAAGCGGCAGGTACGAAAATGCACGAAACATCGGCCCCAGTCGCCGAGACAGCCTGCCTAACCGTATTGAAAAGAGGAATGTTTTCCCAGTCCGTACCGCCCTTGCCCGGGTGGGCCGCAGCCACCACCTGGGTTCCGTACTCAACCATCGTAGCCGTGTGAAATTTCCCGGCACTTCCCAATCCCTGAATTAGCAGACGCACCTTGTTATCAATAAGTATGCTCACGACGCACTCCTGGCTGCCTTGACCGCAGCTTCGGCGGCAGCGGCCATGCTGTCGATCGTAACTATATTGAGCCCCGATTCATTGAGGATCTCACGCCCGCGCTCGACTTTTGTACCCTGCAGACGGACAACCAGAGGAACTTCAATCCCCTGCTCTTGTATTGCGGCAACCATTCCTTCGGCAATCACGTCGCACCTGACAATGCCGCCAAAAATATTTACCAAGACCACTTTGACGTTTTTGTCTGATAATAAAATCGTAAAGGCTGCCTTGACTCGCTTGGCATCCGTACCGCCGCCGACATCCAAAAAGTTGGCCGGCTCTTCTCCGAAAAGTTTGATAATATCCATGGTTGCCATTGCCAAACCGGCGCCGTTTACCATGCAGCCGATATTACCGTTCAGGCGTATATAACTCAGACCGTGCTTGGAAGCCTCGACCTCTGCCGGTTCCTCCTCATCAAGATCTCTCAGCTCGACTATTTCAGGATGCCTAAACAAAGCGTTGTCATCGAAATTCATCTTGGCATCCAGAGCAACCAAATCTCCGTCTCCCGTCACGACCAGCGGGTTTATCTCTATCAAAGAGGCATCCAACTCTACAAAGACCCGGTACATGCCCATCAAAATTGTGACTGCCTGGGCAACTTGGGTCTTGTTGAGCCCCAACTCGAACGCTAATTTGCGAACCTGGTTAGGCATCAAACCGGTCAAGGGGCTGATCGGCTCACGCAGAATTTTCTCGGGCTGGCTGCTGGCAACCTCTTCAATCTCGACGCCACCCTCAGCGCTGAGAATCATTGTAACCTGAGCACTTTCTCGGTCTAATACCATACCGGCATATAGCTCGCGCTCAATATCCAATCCTTGTTCCACAAGCACACGCCGAACTGTCTGACCGCCAGGTCCCGTTTGATGCGTCACCAGCGCGCTGCCCAGCATTTTTTCAGCGGCAGCGCGGGCAGCAACCGAGCCTTCGACTACTTTAACTCCACCACCTTTGCCCCGGCCACCTGCATGAATTTGCGCCTTGACAACCAGCCTGCCGTTATCCGCACCGATTTGATCAGCCGCTAAAAGTGCCTCTTTTGGAGAACTCACCACGCGGCCGAGAGGTACTCTGATTCCATAACGAGTAAGTATCTCCTTGGCCTGGAATTCGTGAATTTTCAACACTGCCTCCCGATCTGCGGTTTGAAGAAACCAAGACCGTACTGCATCGGCAAAAATCTAGCCCTTTGACAGTAATTGTCAAGGAAAACTGGCAGATGGATACATCTGAAAAGCAGGCTGGATATCGTCGATTCAGCTTGCATTTTTTCCTTGACAACCTTGGGTCGGAAATTTTATTCGTCGTGACCATGAATTTTTCTTCAATAAACTATAGATTGAGGTAGCTGGAAATGAGTGTATCTTTTGAATGTCTCCAGTGCGAAGCTGATTTCGAGTTGGAAGAAGCAGACATTGTCAAAGATCCAACTTTGGTTAAATGCCCCAACTGCGGAATCAAGGCCAACCCAGAAATAGTCGAGGGCGCATTCATCGTTCTGGGTGAAGCCCTAGAACAGTTGAATCGCTTGCGGCGCAAGTTTCTTATCGGAATATCAATTGAACCTGAAGATTTATCCGACAAGTTCGATGAAGACTTAATTCCCGAGGATGACGACGACGCCCTCTGGCTCGACGAACCAGAAGAAGAAGAAGAAGAATTATAACTTTCTAGAGTTTTACTCCCTTTTCCGTCAAATACCGATTAGGCACACCGATTTGTATTTTCATGATATGCTCCGCTCAACATGGCGCGAGGGAGGATTTTATGCCAAGAGTCTGTAAACTAGTCATGCTTTTTGTGGTTATCGGACTGCTAGCTGAGCCTGCAGTGGCTGGGTCAAAAAAGAAGAAATCTACAACCCAGGCCGACACTCTCAAGCCGCCCAGGGGCTTTGTCACAATGCATGTTGCCGGTGTCATGGAGTCCAAAGGGGGCAAGGCCGTCGTTTTGAAAGAAGAAAAAAACGGATACTTACTGCCAATCTGGATAGGTGAAGCCGAAGCGTTTGCAATTCAATTGCGGCTGAGTCGACGAAGTTTCCAAAGGCCGCTGACACATGATCTCCTGGATAAAGTAGTGCAGAAACTCGGCGGCGAGCTTATTAAAATACATGTGGACGACTTACAGGACAATACTTTCCTGGGAACCGTGTTCATCCGCCAGAACAAAAAAATAATTTCAATCGATGCCAGGCCGTCAGACTCGATTGCTCTGGCCGTTGGAAACAAGATACCAATTTTCGTCTCACAGAAAGTACTCGACCGGGCCGGCATTAAAGAAGATCAGCTTAAAGAAAAACCGGGCAAGGACAAACCCAACCCTGACAACTTGCTCAAGGACATTCTCGATTCAGATCGCGAGGAACACACTCTCTAGCACCAGAATCATTCTTGACACTCAACTACATCCTCCCTAGAATCCGCAGGTAATGTCGATAAACTACAAAACCATAATCAACCGCGTGATCGAGCTGATGACTAATCCCGAGAAAACTTGGCGCACGATCCGGGATGAGCCTGATCACGGAAGGGACCTGATTCTGGGCTACGTGTTGTTGTTGGCGTCAATTCCAACATTGTTCGGTTTTTTAGGAAATCTGCTTTTTGGAGAGGGCTTCGGGTACGCACTGGTCCATTCTGTTCTGCTGTTGGGCGTCTTCGTTGGCTCGGTCTTCGCGCTGGGTTTACTTGTCAATTCCATGGCACCATCTTTCGGGACAGTCCGTAACGAAAATGCCGCATTCAAATTGGTTGCATACGCATCCACGCCTGTTTGGGTGGCAGGCTTTCTGACCCTGGTCCCTCAATTGAGTTTGTTGGCGATGTTGTGTGGCTTCGGCTATTCTGCTTATTTGTTCATGAGCGGATGTCAGGTGCTCATGCGCACACCTGCAGAAAAGGCCTTGAAATTTTCTATTGCTTCGATTGGCACCTGGTTCGCCATGGTGCTCATCACTGCAATGGTAGTATCGAGAATTGCAGCCCTTTTGTTTGCTCCCTCGATCATGCTGGATCGTCTTCCAAGTTCTACCGTAAAACCAATTGGATCCTGATCTAACTTTCCTGCGGAAGGTACTCAAATGCGAAAAGCGAAGATCGTCTGTACTATCGGCCCGGCCAGTTCATCAGAAAAGATGTTGAAAAAAATGATAATGGGCGGCATGGATGTTGCTCGCTTGAATTTTTCTCACGGCACGCACCAAAGCCACACCCAGTTACATTCGCGGATTCGCAAGTTGGCCAAGGCAGCCAAACGCCCAGTCGCCATTTTACAAGATGTTCAGGGCCCGCGCATCCGCCTGGGGGCTTTTGTCAATGGCAAAACCGTATTGCAGGCTGGAGATACCTTTGTCCTGACTACTCGACCGATTAAAGGCGATGACTATTGTGCCTCGGTGCAATATCACAATTTTCACAAGGATCTGAAAAAGAGCGATCGCGTCTTGATTGCCGACGGCACTATTCAACTCAGAGTTACCGAAGTAGAAGGCAGAGATGTAGTAACTAAAGTTATTGTCGGGGGGACTGTTACGGACCATAAAGGAATCAACCTTCCGGGTGTCAGGATATCAAGCGCGGCGGTGACAGAAAAGGACAAGAAAGACATTCGTTTGGGGTTAAAGCTCGGCATGGATCTTGTGGCAATCAGCTTTGTACGCACGCCCGATGATGTTTTACAGGTTCGCCGCATGATTCGCAAGGCCAAGGGATCCTCTCAAATCCTGGCTAAAATAGAACATCCCGATGCGGTAAAAAACCTCGACGACATTCTCGATGTATGTGATGGAATAATGGTCGCCCGGGGAGATTTGGGCGTTGAATTGCCTCCAGAGAAAGTACCTGCAATTCAGAAATCAGCAATCAGCCAGGCAAATTCACTTGGCAAGATCGTAGTTGTCGCCACCCAAATGCTCGAATCGATGATCTATAGCCCGCGTCCAACCAGGGCCGAGGCATCCGATGTTGCCAACGCCGTCTTTGACGGCTCGGACGCCCTGATGCTATCGGGTGAGACCGCTTCGGGCAACTATCCACTGGAAGCCTTACAAATGATGGTCAGAGTCATCAATGAAGCCGAGCGCTCACCGGCATTCCAGAGCGTAATCGGCCACAAATTAATCAAAGATCACGCGTTATTTCCCAACTCAATCAGTAAGGCTACGGTTGTGGCTGCCGAAGATACCGGTTCGGCATTGATAGTCGCTTTTACAGAATCTGGCAATACGGCCAGGTTGATTTCTGATTACCGTCCCCAAGCCCGAATCATAGCCATGACCCCACATATGGACACTTATAACCGTCTGGCTACATACTGGGGAGTCGAACCCATAAAAGTCCCGGCCGTACGTAGTACTGATGCCATGCTCAGGCAGGCCAATCACATCTTGGTTGAACGGGGACTTGCACGTCCAGGCGATGTAGTCGTGATCACTTCCGGTGTGCCAATCGGCCAACCCGGCAGCACAAATATGCTCAAGCTGCAACGTATTCACTAACTTGGGCTGGCGGGCGGCTGGCAGAATCTGGCCAAGTGTATCTTCTTGACATCCAATCCAGTGGAAAATTATACTTGTCGATACTCAAGGTCGCTGTTCATAAGGACTATTTTTCATGCAAACATTTGAAGTCAAAATTCTTGGACAGCGCTATAAAGTAAGAAGCGACGAGAAAGAAGAATATGTGCAGGGATTGGCAAAATACCTCACCGAACAACTCGATGAGGTCCAAAAAAACACAAAAACTGTTGCAACCCACAATCTTGCAATTCTCGCCGCTTTGAATATTACTGACACCCTGTTCAAACTCAGGGAAGATGACACTAACATGAAAAAAGAGGTGCGCGAGAAAGTTCGTCGAATCCTCAAATTAATTCGTGCGGGTAGCGGTGAATAAGAGAAATAATTCTATAATTTATACGGTTACCCCTGCTAGGTGCGTGACGAGCGTTTAGAAAATAATGAACCAACAATTCAAAATCGGGAGCGCCCGCTGTTGTCGGTGAGCAGCCTTCATGAAAGGATGCCTAATGTCATTATGGTGCGCCCACTTAGTGAAGGCAGGTTCATTGCCTTCATCTGCTCTGACGACCCAAGCGGGGGTTTTTAAGTTTGAAGTACCGTCGTTCGTATGGACGGGTTGACATAGATTCGGGGCTTGATTAGTAACCCGACAAATGATGCAAGACCTGATTGTTAGGGTTAATTGTTCCAGGTAATAAAGTTGAGGACCTCATGTTTTTTTTTCAGGACCAGCGGCTTGTCCCCATCCTAAACAAGGAGGAAATGTTGTAAGGGCCGCGATCTGAGGTTTCTAACCAACTGGTGTCTGGGCATTCGCACTCCCGGATCGAGCTCGCTGCAAAACTTGCGCGAATGCTCGTTCAACCTATCAAATCCATACAAACGTCGAAATCGTGCCGGCGCGGCGATTCATTTGCTGTCGTCCGTCAGCGTTAACATACATTCCGGGCGCCCAGGTAGTACCCGGAGGAGGTAATCAAATGCCAGACATAATCATTGTTGCATCAGTTGGGCTCGCAAGTTTTTTAATCGGGTTCATTATTTCCCACGTAATTCTGGTCCGGCGTTCATCATCAAAATTCAATCGCGCCAAAGAAGATGCCGGACGAATCATCAACGAAGCAGAAAAACAAGCTGACCTTTCCCGTCGAGCCGCGGAAGTAGACGCCAAAGAAGTGATTGAGCGGCGACGGCGAGAGCTTGAAGACGAAATCAGAGAAAAACAAGATTCATTGCACAAACAGGAAAAACGGCTCAATCACCGGGAAGAGAGTCTCGAGAAACGCGCCGATCTGATCGATCGACAAGAGAGCGAACACAAGCGAAGGGACAAAGAGATTCAAAAACGAGAACAACAAGCCCGCGATCTACAATCCAAGTTTCAGCAGTCGCTGAATGAAGCTCAACAGCAACTCGAGCAAGTCGCCGGAATGACTACAGAAGAGGCCAAGAAACAGTTGTTGGAATCGATGGTCGAGGAGGCTCGTCACGAATCGGCCAAGCAAATCCGCATAATCGAAGAAGAAACCAAGCAGGAAGCCGACAAACGTTCTAAGAAAATCCTGGCCACCGCGATTCAACGCTTTGCTGGAGACTACGTCTCAGAAGCTACGGTCTCGGTTGTTCATCTGCCAAGCGAAGATATGAAGGGCAGAATTATTGGTCGCGAGGGCCGAAACATCAGGGCCCTCGAGGCAGCCACAGGAATGGATTTGATAATAGACGACACGCCTGAGTGTGTGATCATCTCAGGCTTCAACCCGATCAGACGAGAAGTTGCCAAACTTAGCTTGGAGAAACTAATAGCCGACGGCCGTATTCATCCCGCTCGCATCGAAGAAATAGTCGCCAAGACATCCGAAGAACTCGAAGTCGTTATAAAAGAAGCCGGTGAGCAAGCGACTTTCGAACTGGGGATTCACGGAATTCATCATGAGTTGGTAAGATATCTTGGCCGACTGAAATACCGCACTAGTTACAGCCAGAACCAACTGCAGCATTCAATCGAAGCAGGTTTTTTATGCGGCATCATGGCCTCCGAATTGGGATTCGATCCACGCCAGGCAAAACGAGCGGGCTTGTTGCACGATATTGGAAAATCTATTGATCATGAAATCGAAGGTTCGCACGCAGCGATTGGCGCTGATCTACTTAGGAAATACAATGAATCTCCAAAAATTGAGCATGCCGTCAGGGCTCACCACGAGGAGATTAGGCCCGAAACTATTTTAGCCGTTTTGGTCCAGGCGGCCGATGCCTTGAGCGGTGCCCGACCAGGGGCCCGGCGTGAAATGCTGGAGTCATACGTAAAACGCCTGGAAGATCTTGAGAAAATATCCAGGTCATTCAAGGGAGTAGAAAAGGCTTTTGCAATTCAAGCTGGGCGGGAAGTTAGAGTAATAGTCGAAAACACCAAAATAACAGACGATGCCGCCCTGCTGCTTTCGAAAGACATAGCCTTGAAGATCGAAACTGAGTTGACCTATCCGGGTCAGATCAAGGTGACGGTCATAAGAGAAACCAGAGCGGTGGAGTATGCCAAGTAGTCAGCCAATCACGATTCTGACACTCGGAGATGTTGTCGGCAAGCCTGGACGTAAGGCTCTTATTCAACATCTCGATAGCATTGTCGAAGAAAGTCAGGCTGACTTCGTAATCGTCAATGGAGAGAACGCTTCCGGCGGTCTGGGAATAACACCGCCGGTTGCCGAAGAACTATTGGCACTTAAGATCGATGTCCTGACATCGGGCAACCATATCTGGAAACATAAAGATATTTTGGCCTACCTTGATTCGGAATACCGGCTGCTGCGACCAGCCAACTATCCGGAAGGTACCCCGGGGCGCGGATTCGAAATATTCTCACAGACAAACGGAGTCAATATCGGGGTTATCAATCTCGAGGGACAATTGTTCATGAATCCGCTTCCTTGTCCGTTTCGCAAGGCCGACGCTATACTCGAAGAACTTAGTCAAAAAACATCCCTGATTATCGTCGACTTTCACGCCGAAGCCACCAGCGAAAAACGGGCCCTGGGACACTACCTGGACGGTCGCGTAACCGCGGTTGTTGGAACGCATACCCACATCCCAACTGCCGATGCCGAAGTATTACCGGCTGGAACCGGGTATCTGACCGATCTGGGAATGACCGGCCCGACAGATTCAGTAATCGGGGTCCGTAAGCAACAAGCCATAGCCCGGTTCACTACTCGTCTGCCCAGCAGCTTTCAAGTGGCTCGCGGTCGGGTTCAGGTTCAAGGTGCGATAATAAAAGCCGATCCGGACACTGGCAAGTGCCTCGAAATGACGCAGCGCTGTTGGCCGGTAGAGATCTAACAAGGGGGGAAACCTTGAAGAAATTCGCTCATCCAAACGAGCAACTGCAAATCATTATGCGCGGGGCTGTCGATGTCGTCGAGCGTGAAGAACTACTCGCCAAATTGACGCGCAGCTACGATAGCTCAGTCGGACTGACGATCCTGGCCGGGTTTGACCCTTCGAGCCCCGATCTGCATCTGGGTCATACTGTCTTGTTGCGCAAGATGCGCCAATTCCAGGAACTGGGTCACGATGTAATCTTCTTAATCGGTGACTATACCGGGAAAATTGGCGATCCTTCCGGTCAGGATAAAACCCGACCGCAATTGAGCAAGGAACAGATCGACCAAAACACCCAGACTTATAAGGACCAAGTTTATCGCATTCTGGATCCGGAGCAAACCCGGATCGAGTACAACAGCAGCTGGCTTACCAAGCTCCCGCTCGAAGAAATCTTGTCACTCGCCGAACATGTAGCGGTCAAAGATCTGGTCTCCCGGCCCGATCTGGGCGACCGAACGGATCTACAGCTTAGAGAGTTACTCTACCCTGTATTGCAGGCTTACGATTCTATTCATTTGAAAGTCGACGTTGAAGTCGGCGGAGAAGACCAGATCCCCAATCTTATACTGGCCCGCAAGCTGATGACCTGCCTGGGCATCGAACCACAATGCATCCTGGCAACTGAACTCCTCGAAGGCATCGACGCTCATCTCGAAGAAGGTCAGATGATCGGCAAGAAGATGTCAAAATCAGAAAAGAACACAATTGGCATTTCAGAAAGCGCCGATCAAATCCGCGGTAAGATCCGCCGGCTCGATCATGGACTCGTCTGGCGTTATTTCGAACTATTGACCGATTGTTCGATGCCGCAGATCCGGGCCTACCAAAGCGATCTGGATGCCGGCAAACGCTCCTGGGACGAAATATTAGACAGGCTGGCCGACGATATTATTGATACTGTTCAGGGCACTAGTAAAGACCGGTAGCCCGTGCCAATCGTTGACACCCGGAATCTAGACAGGTCGCTATCAGGCTGAAAGGAGAGTGAGCACAATACCAGAATCGAACCGACAGAAAATGCACCGCTGCTGCCTGCCCTTCCTTGAGTGGCTCCAGGATTACCGACTGAACACGTTCAAGAAGGACGGGATCGCGGGAGTAAGCGTGGCCGTCGTCCTGATCCCCCAGGCCATGGCCTATGCTATGCTGGCCGGCCTGCCTCCGCTGTACGGCCTGTATGCCGCTGCGGTGACTCCGCTGATCGGTGCTCTTTGGGGCAGTCTGCGACAGCTTGCCACCGGGCCGATTGCCATCATGAGCTTGCTGGTGCTAACCACGCTAACTCCCCTGGCCGAACCGGGCAGCCCGCGCTTTATCGATCTGGCCTTTCTGCTGGCCTTCATGGTGGGTGTGCTCTATTTCGTCATCGGCTGTCTGAGGCTCGGCCTGATCATGTCCTTCATCTCCCATCCGACGGTGAAAGGATTCACGGCTTCGGCAGCCATCATCATTATCGCCACCCAACTCCCGCACCTGTTCGGGATTAGCCTGGGACGGCACGAGTTCTTGATCCCCGCCCTGGTGGAACTAGTTACGAACCTGTCTGAGCTTAACCTGCCGACCCTCGCCCTGGGTTCGGGCGCATTCGCCCTGATCTACGGAATCAAGCGCAAGTGGCGCTTTTTCCCGGCTGGCCTGGTTACGCTCGGGCTGCTAACCGCAGTCGTGTACATCTTCGACCTGGGCCGCTACGGCGTGAGCGTCATCGGTGAAGTGTCAGGCGGCTTGCCCCATCCGCATCTGCCAGGTTTCGACCCGGCGGTCATGTTACAGCTACTGGGGCCGGTGATCGTGATTGCGCTGGTTTGCTTCGCCGAAACTTATTCCGTGGGGAAGGCGATTTCGAGCCAGACCAAGCAGAAGATTGACATCAACCAGGAGTTCATCGGACAGGGGCTGGCTAACTTTGTCGGATCCTTCTTCCAATGCTATCCGGTCAGCGGTTCGTTATCCCGGTCGGCGATAAACTATAGCGCGGGAGCCCGGACAGGTATCTCAAGCGTCATTTCTAGCGTGGTAGTCGTGCTGACCCTGCTGTTCCTCACCCCCCTGTTCACTTACATCCCGCGCACCGCGCTTGCGGCCCTGGTGATTAGCGCCGTCATGCTGCTGTTCCATCCGATCGAGGTATTCACCCTCTGGAAGGCCAATCGGCACGACGGGGTGGTCGCCGTAACCGTATTTGTTTTGGCCCTGGTGCTGAAGCCGGATTATGCGCTGCTGATTGGGGTAATCATTTCACTGGTCCTCTTCCTGTGGAAGACCATGCATCCTCGGATCATCGAGATCACCAAGGACGTCAAACAGCAGGTATTCCTCAACGCCGATCTAGTCGACTGCCCCTGCTGTCCTCAGCTGATGATCCTACGGATCGACAATGCCATTTTCTTTGCCAACGCCGAATACACGATCGAACATATCGAAAACCTGTTGGATCGGCGGGCAAAAATGGTCCGCTATCTCCTGCTGGACTTCAAGGGCGTCGGCTTCGTCGATATCACGGCGGTCGACGAGCTGAAGATACTCGTTGACGACCTGGACAAGCGCGGCATCAAGCTGCTCTTGGTAAGCCCCCACCTTCCGGTGCGCCAGGTCCTCGAGTCCTCAGGTTTCGTGCAGCAGATTGGTCAGGAGCATATCTTCGCCAGCTACAGCGAGGCGATCTCCAACATCTTCTCTGATCTCAACCACGACAACTGTAGAACAGAGTGCCCGCACACCTTGTTTCCCGAATGCAGGACGGTCAAAAAGTAGAATTTCTAATCGGAATCATTCACGGCAGAGAGCGAACCAGGCCTTTTGGATCTTGCCTTTCTTCCAGGCCCGACCGATAGAAACCTGGCTGGTTACACCGCGCAAGCGATCAATCATAAAACCATAAACCAGGCGCGAGAGCCCCTGGGTATTATCGGCCAGTTTTGGCCAGCCGGTCGGCCGTTCGGCAGGCTGCTGATTGTAATCAACCAACACCTCGCCGCGATCGGGATCGTTGTAGGCTACAAAGTAGCCCGG
>JAFDKH010000391.1 GCA_019307065.1 Deltaproteobacteria bacterium | reverse complement strand
ACGGCAAGCCCGGCCTTCGCTCCCATAGTGACCCGCACACGCCCCTCCCGAACCAGGCAGAGCATGTAGAGCTGAACCATTCGCCGTGTGAGTCCATAATCCTTCGGACCGCCGATGCCCATGAAATTCTTATAAAGGGTGTCCATCTTCATGGTTTGTCCGTCGTCGGTCAACTTGTCGTCGATGAAAGTCCACATGTCCTGAACATAGGCGTTGCTCGAAACATCCAGTTCCTTTTCGGCGCTCTTTTTCATGATGTTGAGGCCAAAGCCAAAATTCTGGGCGGCACTTATGTTCTGATTGGGTTTTGCTCCTTTGGGAATACGCCCGGTCTTTACAATGCCGTTGATGACCTTTACCCCTTCTTCTTTGCGGAATACAAAGGGCGGATCGAACTTGATGTCCTTGGACACATAGGCTGCCGTAAGCACCCGATCCACCAACGGCGTAAGGATGGCCGCCAGCTCGCCGGCCACGCGAAAGGCCATCTGAGTGTTGTTGAGCGCGTCTATACGCCCCCGGGCATAACTGTTGTCTACGATCTTTACGATCTTGGCGAGGTCTGATTGGAGCGCGTTGGATACCCAGTTCACCACCGCGACAGCATCCTCGGTTTCCTTTCCCTGCCAGTCGGAGATGAGCTTGCGATAGGCGGCAAAGTCGACAAGTCTGTCACGTTCTTCCTGGGTCAACTCGGCCGGGGTCCAAAGAAGAACACGAGGGTCTTTGCGCCGCTCTATCAGCTTGAGCACAGATGCATCCGCGACGTGGCGTGTGCCAATATATACCGCGAAATCAAGATCTGTCTGATCGCTTTCAATGGGTGGTAGCGGCAAATTTTCGGAAAACATTCGCCCGAGATCGCGCATCCCCACCCGTCCGGAAATCTGCCGCCCCTGCCAGATCACATCCAGATTTTGATCCCCGGAACGTGCAGCGCCTCGGTCCTCCCATGGTGCAATGAACGGAGCGATGTCCCTGAATGTTGACCTAACGCCGCTGGACAAATCGATGGTCATCTGGCGCGTGCGCACCGGCCACTCGTCAAGCGCCAGGAGGTGGTCCCACGCTTCCTTCTGCATAGCCTCGTTGGATTCCGCCTCGTCTCTGGCCTTGCCGAACTCGTCCCTAGGATCAACCCCTGTAAAAACGGGATCAAAGCGGTATCGCGGCCGCTTCTCTTCGTCGAAGGCCTGGACGATCTGTCGTAATTCCTTCTTGAGGTTATCAGCGATGGTTTCATAGTGCTGGATATTTTCATCTGGATTGGCGTCGGCCTCCCGCTCGATGAGGACCGAGTTGGCAATATCTTCCGGTGTGATACCCTGTTGGCGGGTACGGGCAATGTGATAAAGAAAGAGGGTCTGTATGACCTTGACGCCTTTGTCACGGTGTACCTTCAGATAGCCCTTGGTCAGGCCGTCAATTTGGCGTTTGCATGCTTCGTAAGCCCGATATTCCGTCTCACGCTTTGTCTTGATGGCCACCAGCCCCGCATGGACCCCGCTCGGATCTTCTTCATATCGCACAGCTTCGTCAAACAGCTCCCACAGGCGTATGAGTTCGCGACCCTTGCTTTTGATCTGGTGTTTCAAGGTCTGATGCATGAAGTGGATCGCTGAGCGAGTCGTGGTCAGTTCGTAGGTAATCGCCCGCAAGACCTCGATAGCGGGTTTGTGGAAAGGAAAGAAGTGCCGGAAGTCCGGCTCGCCGATGCTGTTCGGCCAGGTAAATCCTCGCTTGTAATGGAGATAATAATTGCTGATGGCAGCAGGGTCCTTGATCTCCCGCACGCGCGCCAGGACAATGTCGTAATAATCCTTGTCTTCTTCGAGCAGCTTCACCAGCTTCAGCCGATCGTCAGCAATGATGTTCTTGACGCCCATCTTGCTCTCGATGGCCTGCTGAGCTGCGCAGACTGTCCAGACAGGTAGATTGTGGATTTTCCCAAGCCGGTTCGACAGTACGACCAGGGTTTTCTCATCGTCAGTTCGCTGGTCTTCGTCCCGGTTTTTCATGAACAAGGACACCTCATCCAAAACCAATAGAACCCCACTATACCCCTCAGCCAGGATCGTCTCCGTCATGTGCTTGAGGATATCTTCGGTCTCTGCTGCAATCTGGGGAGTAACTTCGAGGTATTCGTTATAAAATTGCCATAGCTTGTTGCCGCAACTTTTCTTATACTCGGGCGTTTTGTCCTGTTGGATAGTCCGGATAAAATCATCGACTTCCTCAAATTCATCTTCATCAAAATACTTTGGGTCACGAAGAAATGCAGCGAGTTTCTTCCGATACAGGTCCAGATCTTTTGAGATGAACCGGTCTGCCAACAGCTCCACCGGATACAGGGAAATGTTCTTGCCGAGTTCGACCTGGATTTGCTCCTTGGCAGCATCAAGGATGTACTCGGAGAGCCGCCGACCCTTGTCGGTCAGGCCTACTGTCCCGCTACCTGCACCCACAAGCGTCTTCACGATGACAAAGATGCCCTTGGTTCCTTTGCCGCTTTTGGCCTCGATTCCCTCCTCCCAGAAGCGGAAAAGGGATTCACGCTTGCCCCGTCCGGAGGCGTCTTCTTTCTTCTTGACGATCTCCCAGGCCTCTTTCCGTCCCAAAGCCAGGGCGGAAAGACAGCAGAGTAAATGGGATTTACCGGAGCCGAATTCAGCCTGAATCCAATATCCCTGGCCAACCGGATTGTCTTTGCGCTCCCGCTTCCAGGGGGCGGCTATGTTTCGCAAAATGTCCGTAAGGAATGGCCGTACCGGATCGATCTGAAACTCCTCGATGGTCTGCAACTCTGGTTTGCGCGCCTTGCGGCTGGCCTCGGAGTTCGAGTCGGCCCAGACATGCTTTTCCAGAGAATAGACGGAAATAATCTTGTCCGGGACC
>JAFDKH010000390.1 GCA_019307065.1 Deltaproteobacteria bacterium | reverse complement strand
ATGCGCCCGTGGGTGTTCTGGACCCATTCTGGCAGCCGAAAGGATACATCACCGCCACAGAATACAGCCGGTTCTGCGGCCCTGTTGTGCCGCTTGCGCGGATGAAGAAACTGGTATTCACGAACGATGAAACCTTTATGGCCGACATCGATGCGTGCAACTATAGTGGCGGTGAAAACCGGATGACGGCCAACTGGATCATACGGAATTCTGCCGGAGAGGTGCTGGCTTCGGATCAACTCTTGACCAAGGCAGTGCCGAATGGTTCGGTTACCAATCTCGGAAAAGTTCAGTTTCCGCTTAAGAAAATCGCTTCTGCTGAAATGCTGAACCTTGAGGTTACTTTCGGTGACTCCGGCATTGCCAACGATTGGGACTTCTGGGTCTTTCCGAAATCGCTCGAAACCGAAATATCTAAGCATGTTTTCCTAACCCAATCACCGAAAGAGGCACTGGAAAAACTGCAAAGCGGCTCGAATGTCTTGCTCATGCCCAAACCTGACACAATCAAAAGCAATACCCGGGGCAGCTTCAAACCGATCTTCTGGAACCGGGTCACATTTCCCTCACAGGCCGATCACACGCTGGGCATTCTCTGTGATCCGCAACATGCGGCATTGAAACAGTTTCCGACAGAGTCGCATACAAACTGGCAATGGTATGACCTGCTGCAAAACTGCAAGCCTATGGTATTGGATGATTTGCCACAGCAAATAACCCCGATAGTCCGAATGATTGATGATTGGTTTGTCTGCAGAAAACTGGGTCTGGTTTTTGAAGCATCCGTTAAACAGGGCAAGCTGATCGTGTGCAGCATTGATCTTATGAAAGACTTAGAAACGCGGCCCGTCGCCCGTCAGTTCCGATACAGTTTACTAAAATATATGCAGTCGAATGCGTTTGCTCCCAAGGCAGAGTTGGATGCCGAGCTGCTTAAAAAACTACTTCCAGTAAAGCTGCCAACGAATCCGAAGAAATAATTGTAAAAACAAATTAAGGAGATCAATGATGAAGCCAAATGTAATAGTAGTATTGATCGTGGTAATACTTGCTACTGGCTGTACGTCCGCACCTAAAATCAACATGACGAAACTCCCTGACCAAGTCAGGGCAGAGCAGATCAAGGACATGAAGTTCGGAATGTTCATCTGCTGGTCGTTTAGCACTTTCTCAGGACAGGAATGGACACCGACGCTCGATAAGGACGCATCATATTTCAAAGCTACCGGGTGCGATACCGATCAGTGGTGCGAGACAGCCAAAGCGGCAGGAATGGACTATATTCTTTTCCTGGCCAAACACCATGACGGATTCTGTCTGTGGGATACGGCTACGACGGAGAAGAAAGTTACTAACAGTCCCCTGGGAATCGATGTTCTCGCCAATCTCAGGAAATCATGTGATAGGTACGGAATCAAGCTGGCCCTTTACTTTTCCGAGGGTGATTGGAATTGGCCGGGTGCGGTTGACGGTAAGGGCAGCAACGTTGCTTCCGGCATAAATCCCGATGTCAAGAAGGCCCAACTCAAGGAATTATTAACCAACTACGGACCAATTGAATTCTGGTGGATGGATCATGCTGTAGGCACTGGCGGGCTGTCTCATAAGGAAACCGTTGAATGGGTGCACAAGTTTCAGCCCAATAGCTTTGTGGGCTTCAATCATGGAGAACCGGCAGGACGTCTCTGCCTTCGCGAAATGGGTCGGCCTGGCAAACTCGGCGATGCCACGGCGACGAGATATAACAAGGACGCAGAAGGTTCCCACAAAGGCTATCGGGTTGCCGAATTCACCTATCCGATACTGCCGCGACACAAAGGCGGGGCTATGTGGTTCTATTCACTTCCCAAACACGACAACCTTTGCCATCCAGCCGAGAAACTCTATAAGGACTACCTTGGCGCGAAGAAATACGGTAATATATTCTCAATAGATGTCGGGCCGAACTACGAAGGGCGACTGAGGGACATAGACGTCAAAACTCTCAGACGAGTGGGGAAAATGATAAAATCAGGAAACTCCACCCAATCAAAGAATTCACCGGACAAAAAATAGCAACGCATTTTTTTGCAGGTGATTTAAATCGTTGAAAACAAGAACAAAAAGGATTGATTATGATCAGAGAATGTTTGAGCAACAATCACACAGTGCATGCAGCCAATCGGATTTCACTAGTTATCCAATGCATAGTCATTGCGGCATTTTGCTTTGCGGCAGGCAGTTCGGCGCAAGCGGCAAGCAAGAAACTACCCATCAAAGGCGAGGTTTTTACAGTCGACTTCGTGATCGCTAACGCCAGAGAAGATAAGCCGAAGGAGCCCGACTGGATCGTTCTCGAAAAGCAGTTCCGCGAACTGCCCATGGAGGCTCGTCGGCTGACCGGCCCGCTCTTCTGGCTCCACGGCGACGAGAATGAGACAAAGGAGCGACTCGAAGAGTACGTCGAAAAAGTCGCTGAGGGCGGCAACTGTTGTTTCACTGCCGAGTCACGTCCGCATAGCGACTGGCTCGGACCGCGCTGGTACAAGGACCTTGATATTTGCCTGCAGAAAGCCAAGGAACTCGATCTCAAAATGTGGATCTTTGACGAAAGATGGTGGCCCAGCCAGTCTATCGGAGGTCGAGTCCCGCCGCGTTACGCTGCCAAGACCCTGGTTGCCAATGCCGTGGACGTCAAAGGGCCAAGGTTGTTCGAGGCCGACGGTTACGGCGGCGAGCGTTACATTGCCGCTGTGACGGGTCGCCTGAACGCGAACAGGGAAATTGAGGGCGCGAGCCTGCTCGACCTGGCTCCTTTCATTAAAGACGGCAAGCTCAAATGGAAGACACCGGCCGGCAACTGGCAAATCATCAAGTTCACGCACAAGCAGGCGCCTGGGTTGGGACAACGCGGGGGCA
>JAFDKH010000200.1 GCA_019307065.1 Deltaproteobacteria bacterium | reverse complement strand
GCAACACTTGCAGTGTGGCCGCCTTGACAGCTTGCATCGATGCCGCTGACTGTTCCGGAGGGGCCGACTGTATCGGCGGCATTTGTGTCGGTCTTTGTTCGATGGGCGGCTCGGTTTGCAGTTCGAACCTCGATTGCAGCCCCAACTATTGTCAGACAACATATGTGTGTGTCAACGATCCGGCTACGGATTGCACGACTTCGCTCGATTGTCCGCAGACTTTCTGTCGAGCCGATAACCTATGTATCAACGATACGACCATCGGCTGTGATCCGGCGACTGAAAATATCGACAACAACTGCACGGTCGGTATGTGCCACAGGCAAGATGACTTAGGCGCCTGTGATTCGCTCGATCGGGAGTCGTGTGCCAGCGCCGATGATTGTCCCCGCTATCACTGCAATCTGTCTTTGAATGAATGCTACTATCCGGTGGATGTGTCTTGTTCTGCTGCCGGGGACTGTCCTGAAGCCGGGATGGAGTGCGATGTTACCGGTTTCTGTGTCAAGTTCTGCAATAGCGACGAAGAATGTCCGCACACGCGCTGCCAGGGTCGTTGCGTACCGGTTGACGTAACAGAGCGGCTGCGTTGCACTGATTGGTTTGATCCCGACCGGGACTGCAAGCGGTTCGACAGCGATGAGGACGAAGAACCCGAGGGGCCGTAAGAGTTCCTTTTATGATTAATAACTAGTGTCGATAGGAAGACGAAAATGACCAGACCAAGAATGTTTTGCCATGTGCTGCTGTGCGCTGCGATTGCTTTTGGGTTTAGCGGGTGTGGTGGGGCGACCGAAGAACCCGATGGGAGTACTAATGACGCCGGTGACGGGGGGCTCGATGACTGCCAGCAGGATAATTCCACCAAGGGCAGCACCGACGACGAATGGAAACTGACCGCCGGCGGCGAGGCCTTGTCCGGATATATCTGCCCCAAGCGCGATATTGATCACTACTGGTTTACGGTGGACACTGCGCGGACAATTGTAGCCGTCAGCCTGTCGAACAACGTAGCCCTGTCAGAGGTCGATTTGTGCTATGACATTTTTCTTCAGGGCCAGGATATCCGCATATCCGGCAAGTGTGACTCTGACGGTACCGATGGGATTACCGAGCTCGAGGGCACTCATTACCTGGAAGAGGCCGGCACTTATTTTATTGAAGTCCGCGACGAAGGCGGCGACGACGAGGACCCGCGTTTGCCGAACAACTACATGCTCTCGATCGAACTGGTGCCCGATAAAGACGGCTATGAGCCGAACAACACGGTCGCGACGGCTGCCGACCCCGGTGTCGGTCAGGGTTATATTTCTTACCTGGGCGACCAGGATTGGTTCAAGCTGACGGTCAACAGCTCAGGCCAGGTCCTGACCCTGGATCTGACCAACACTGACATGACTCCGGTTGATCTGCGCTACGAGGTTTTCATGCCGGACCAGACGACCCCGATCAACGGTGGACAGGACGATGACGGCATGCGCAATACGACTGCGCTGCACGATATTCTGGCCCTGGGCGAGGCCGGTACTTATTACATTCTGATCACCGACGTAATGCATGACGATTCCGATCTGGACGTCGGTTACACTTTGACGGTCAGCACCCAAAACAATCCCGATCCTCGCGACCGGACCGGCAGCAACGACACCTGGGATACGGCTACTCCAATCACCAGCGGATCGACCGTCAGCGACGGTTATATTGCCACCCGCGGAGACGACGATTGGTACGTGATAACTTCACCGGGCACGACTGACGCAAATCCGGCCCTGATCGAAATCGACATTGTGGTTCCTTCGACAAGCGTGATCGACCCGGCGATCGACCTGCATGTGGCCGACCCGAACACGGCCTGTTCCGCGGGTGATGCCTGCGACCAGTTGGTCTGGTCGTGCGGCGGTTGTGATAACATCATCGATTGTATCAATGCCCAGTGTCCTTCCCACGAATGCCTGACCTTCGCCGGCAAGTGCAAGGGCAACGGCATGTGCATGAACGGCGGTTCCTACACCGGCTGCGGTATTCTCAGCTTGTTCATGCACGGGCCCGACTGGAGTGAATCGGGTAGTTCCAAGCATCTGCATACTGTGGCGCCGATGTACGGCGAGAAATACTATGTCAAGGTAAACGATTATCAAGCCCGGCATGTCGACACCGCGCATGCCTACAACCTGACCGTCACGGTTCACCCCGAACTAGACACCCATGACTCTCCGCCGAACGGTTTGTACCTGCCCTACATCACCGGCGTCATGGAAGACGAGACGCGTGATTGGAACCGGGGCATGGCTACCACAATCAGCTGCTCGCAGACCGCGACCGAGATTACCTGCGGGCCGATCGAGGGCTATCTCTCTTACCGCGGAGACCAGGATTGGTACAAGCTCGACATTGTAATTCCCCAGGAAGCCGAAAGCGATCCGGCCACCATGGGCGATAACATCGATTATGATCTTTTGTGGGATTGGAGTTTCTCGGGCCGTTCGGACATGCCGCTGGGTTACGTGGTCATGGCCGGGTCGCGCGAAATGGGTCCCGAGTTGGGTGTCGGCAGCGGCACCTGGGGCGACGGGGGAGGCGAGTGCAGCTATTTATGCGGTGAATATCAATTGCCGACAACGTTGTACTTGTGGGTCTTTACCCCGACTTTCAAAAAATACGACTACCAGAACCCGTACAACTTGACCATCCGGGCGGTCAAGGGTGTCTGTCCGGACAACTGCTCGTACTGCGAGGCTGGTCAGTGCAATTATCCTTGCCCCAACCCCAATAACCCGGTACCGGACTGCGACTAAAGAGGTAGCCAAGGAGTAGGACCATGAAAAAGCTGGGATTACCGATCTTGTTTGGAGCCTTGCTGATCTTTGTGGTCGGTTCGTGTACCGACACCAATATCTACCATAAATCGCTCGAGCCGAATGTGCCCGACCGGGTTACGATTTCCGGCAGCCTGTGCACCGACGATCCGGCCCAGCGCCAGTTTCCGGTCAAGATCATGTTTCTAGTGGACACTTTTGGAGAACCGCAGCAGCAGCGCCAGTTTGCAGTCGAAGACATCATCAATCGTTATGTGGCCTCGGACAACTACACCTTTGCGATCATCAAGTTTGCCGGTGAAGTCAAGCAGTTGACCGATGGTTACACCAAGAACCTGGCGATTATCAAGGAGGCCGCGGCCGACCTGGGTTTCGGGGCGGGTGCCTGTGTTTCCGGCCAGTGCCGCGACTGGCTGGGCGCCTTGAGCCTGGCTTCTTCGGTTTTTACAGGCGATTTGCTGACCACCAATCCCGGCACGCGTTCAAGAACCCGCTATGTTTTCATTTTCGTGGCCAGTGGGCCGCCTAATCCGACGCTGGCTACAGCCAGCGGATGCAACGAAAAATGCCGGCTGGTGCAGATGGTGGAAGAGATTGTCGATTTCGGCAAAGAAAAGGGAGCGGCCGAAGTAGCTTTCCATACAGTCCAGGTGGATTCGATTCCGGGTGAATGCCAGGGAACCGCTGAGCCGCAGTACTGCAACTCGTCGACACCTTGTCCTTCAGATTGCGCCGGTACTGAAGAATGTCAGATGCCCCAGCGCCTGTGTGCGGACGACAGATCTGTAGCTTGCTCAGATGGCGATGCGCTGTGTGCCAGCCTGGGGCTGGGGGCTTGTACGCCGGAATGGTTGTGTGACGGTGATTTTGCGACCGGTTGTGACGGCGACTCGATTTGCGCAAATAGTAGTGCCGGGAGCTGTGATTTTGTGCAAGTTTGTAACAATGATGTCAGCGTCAATTGTGTACGAGACGATCAATGCTGCCCGACCTTTCCATGTAACGATCCCCAATCAGTTAACAACGACTACACGGCCGAATTGCTTTCGGCCCTGTCTTTCAAGGGCAGTGGCAAGAATCTTCGCTTTTCAATCTACGCCCAGCTCAATTTCTGGGGGTTGGACTTCGACACGACCGAGAGCATCTTCGTTAAAAAAGCGTTTTTCATCACAAATACCAACGCCAAGGCGCTCAACGGAGAGACCCTGGCCGATAGCGACGGCGACGGAATGAGCGATATCGAAGAATGGTGTTACGGGGAGTTTCTGTCGGGCGAATGCAAGAAACTGGAATACTGTGACTGCGAGCAAGAGCCGGACGTTTGGAGTGTCGAAAACCCCCTAGGCAGCGATACCGACCCGGCCAAGGCCGACACCGACGGCGACGGGCTGAACGACTTGCTCGAGATGCAGTTTGCCACGGTCAACCTCAATCCACTGCGGATGGACTTGCCCCAGGCCTGTTTCGGGCTGGAGTATCCCTACAAAGATCGCGATGGCGACGGATTGAACGACTGTGAAGAGAACCTGTTGGGGACTGACAAGTCGCTGTTCGATACCGATCGAGACGGCTATCCTGATATGGTCGAGTTCAAGGCCGGCACCAACTATTTACAACCCGACCATCTCAGGGATTCCGACATGGACGGTCTCAACAACGGTCAGGAAATCGAAATACACCTAGATCCCCTCTCAAATGACATGCGGGCGCGATCAGGCGAGGCCTATCGATATAAAGTAATCGACGAAGGTCTCAGGGTGGTCCCCTACGTTTCTCAGCCGCACACGATTTCGGGTATTGAGCTGACCGATGTCTCGGGTAGATCGACCGCCGGGGCCTGGACGATATATTACTACCCGGCCGGCAGCCGACGCGGCGACGGGTCGGTGCGCGACAATCCGGCCATGGCCTGGGGTGATCCGGGCGGCGGACTGCCCGGCATGGAAGTCGAGCTTCTGGGCTCGGGAACCTACCTGGTTTACTCGGGCTGCAGTTGCGTAAGAGACTGTCCCACGGTCTGCAATGCCGGAGACTGGTGCAATCCTTCAACCGGGGTTTGTTCGCCCGATCAGTGTGAAATCACCAACTGCCTCTCGACCGAACGCTGTGAATCGGCCAGCGGTATGTGCCGGCCCGATTGCACCTTGTCGGATTGCGACCTCGGTCAGCGCTGCGACCCTATCTTAGGCACCTGTCTGACCGATCGCTGTCTGAATGTCGAATGTGAGAGCGGCCGGGACTGCGACCCCGAAGCGGGCGTGTGTACCGGGCCGCCCTGTGAAGGCTGGGGCTGTCCGGACGGCATGCGCCTCAACGAAGACCTCAAGCCGCCCTGGGTCACGATCCAGGTCGACGAAAGCCAGCTGCCGCTTTCGGGGTTCTGGTGCGACGGCACTCCTGAAAACGACCCGTGCCAGACGGACGCCGATTGTCCGCCGAACACTTTTTGCCGCATCCGCGAAACCGTCGTGGTCGGCCTGGCCAACAAGAATTGCATTTCGTTCAAGGTCAAGAACATCAAGCTGGTCGAGACGCTCGAAGTTCAGTCTCCCTACGGGCCGGGTTACAACAACATCTTCGCCTATTTTGCCCAGACCCCCCTGGACAATCCCTATGCCTACTCGATTTTCAGAGCCGCCTTAGTGCAAGTCAGGTTTGTAGACGGCCAGAAAGAACCGGACTGGGCCGAGATACCGCTGGGTGACGGCGACTTTTTTGCGATTAAAGAGAAGTAGGACGCAGTTCTCGGGTAAAAAACTACCCAGATCCCGGTCAGGCTCAAAATCCAGAATACCTGTTAGCTTGACCGCAGGGCGTACGGGAGGCTAGAATCTGCGCATGCTAAAAAAATACTCATATCTGATAATTCTGGTTTTTGTTTGCGTTGTATCATTGGCCTGGATCAGCGGCTGCGGCGGGGGCGACTCGAATTGCGGCGGGGACAATGATGGGGTGCCGACGATCATCGATGACGACGAAGATCTGAACACATACTGGGTAGCCCGGCTGGGTGTCAGTGAACTCAACCAGTTGACCGGGCCCGAACCCGGGCATTCGAGTCTGGTTCAGGCTTTCTTCTCCGATTTCACCGATTTTATGGTGCAGCTGGCTGACCGAGACTATTATACCAATTCCTGTTTCGCCTATACCAGCCGGCAGGTCACCTCGGGCACGATCGAAACCCTGGGTGTTAACATGGTGACCTTTGAGGGCCTGGTCGGCGGGCAGCTGGATCTCATGGCCAGCGGAGATCCTCCCAAGATTGATCCGCGACTGTATCCCGGCAGCGCATTTTTAGAAGACAGCATCACGATCAGCGTAGCTTCCAGCGACGGCCTGACCGACTTTCCGTCTTTTACAGAACTTATAGCCGCTCCCGAAATGCCGGTGGTTACCCAGTTGGGCGATAAAATCAATCCCGATATGGGGTCCGGTCCGTCGATTGGGATCTCGATCGATCGAATCGAGCCTTTGGTCGTAAAATGGGAGGCCGGGGCCGGTGACTACATCGATGTCAAGATTATCCCGGGTTCCGGATCAGACACAAAACATCTGAAGGTACGTTGCGTAACTTATGATGACGGCTGTCTGGAAATACCGGCCGCTGCGATTCAGTATCTGGTGCCCGACCTGGCGACCAACTTTCAGTTCAAGATTGAAAGGCACAATTTTGTGCTGCACTCGATTAAAGACGGCGACGCGACCAAGGCGGCTGCCCTGATCGATGTCAGTTCTATCCTCGAGGGAACTGTGCTGCGCTAGCGGCTCTTTTAGGAGAGAACCAATTATATAATGCGTATCGCGATTGGCATATTGTTTATTGGAGTATTGACCGGCTGCGGTGTCTCGGAAGGCGATTTCATTGCCGGGGCGGATTATGATCCCTGCCAATCGAACATTCCCATATGCCAGCAGACGGCCGGTTGTGCCATGGGTGAAAATAAATATACCAGCGGCGATTTTCCCGGCTACGTCAATTTTCTGGTAACTACTCCGGCTGATACGACCATCATCGTCAAACTGTTTTTCAAAACCAGAGAGCACCCAGGTGAAGACACCGAGATCATCTGGTACGAACCCGGTTGCCATGATTCTTACAGCTACGAAAGCCAGGGCAAAGACATCTTTGCCATCGCCGGGGGTGACCGCGTTTTTGCCCAGGAGCAGATGGTCCGCCGAGAAGGAGATCATTTGATTGAAGTCTATTCTGATTCGCTGACCGAATATTTTGTGCGGGTAGAGCTCGAGACACCCATGAACTAAATCCCCAATGCAACCCGAACCTGCCCGGACTACCAAGAGTGCTTATTTTGGTTTGCTGTTTCTTGCTGCTGCAACCCTGCTATGTGAAGTCAGCCTGACCAGGATCTTGTCTGTCAGCCTCTGGTATCACTTTGCTTTCATGGTGATTAGCACGGCCTTGTTCGGCCTGGGTTTTGCAGGGGTCGTGCTTGGATTGCGCAAGAAGGCCGGGTTGGTATCGGCCCGCCTGGTTGCGGTAGGCGCCATCGGCACGCCGGTGGCTTTTATCTGCGGTTACTGGTTGTTCAACCTGGTGCCCTTTGAACCGTTCTCGCTGGGGGTCGATTCGCTGCAGTGGGTCTATCTGCCGCTTTCGTATTTGGCGGTTACCATACCCTTTTTCTTTTCCGGCCTGACCATTGCGGCCATGCTCACCCGGCACGCCCGCAGTGTGCACCGCTTGTACTTGTTCGATTTGGTGGGCGCCGGTGGCGGCAGCCTGCTGGTGGTTTTTCTGTTGCCGCTATTTGGCGGTTCAGGGACTATTTTTGTCTCCGCGGCCCTGGCGGCCGTGGCGGCAGTCCTCTTGACGGCCGAGCAAGGCAAAGCCTGGGTTTATTCGGCGGCCGGAGTGCTTATATTACTGATTGTTCTGGTGCCGTTTGCCGACAAGCTGATCCCGGTTCGAGTCAGTTCGAACAAAATGTTCGGCAAGGTCTTAGCTGACCCGCACAAGAACTTGTTTACGACCTGGAACACGATTTCCAGGATCGATGTGATCAAATACAATGACCGCCACGGAGTTGAGCAGCGTTCTATTTTAATTGACGCCGGAACGGCTTTGACCCGCATGGCGCACCCGCAAACCCCGCTTGACGAACTTGTTCCGGGCCTAAGCGACGAGGCTTTTTTCTATGGCCTCTACCAAAACGCGCATAGCCTGGTAGTCGGGTCAGGCGGCGGTCGCGAAGTCTTAATGGCCTTGCGTAATGGCGCCAGCAAAGTTTCGGCTGTTGAAATAAATCCGGCCATCAATCATCTGGTGTCCGAGAAAATGGCCGACTTCACCGGACACTTGTATCAAGACCCGCGGGTTATGGCCGTGACCGACGAGGCCCGCAGTTATATCCGCCGCTCGTCAGAGCGTTATCAGCTGATTCATTGCCCGCATACAATCTCCAACGCGGCTATGTCATCAGGATCGCTGAGCCTGGCCGAGAACCACCTGCTGACCCTGGAAGCTTTTGATGACTATCTCGATCATTTGAGTGACGATGGCTTATTGTTGATTACTCGTCCGGAGGCTCATCTACCGCGCTTGTTCGTGACAATCCGGCAAACATTCGAACTGCATGCTCGTAAAGATCTAGCCGCGAGTGTCTTAGCCTGGCGGCGACCGTCGCCTGACTTGAGTTTTTATGCCGGTTTCGCAGTCAGGCTGAAGCCCTTCAGCCTGACCGAGATCCAGGCATTCGTGCAGGTCTTGAAGGCCAACCGGCTCGAAGCTCTATATCTGCCGGGTTCTACGTCTATGGCGCCTTATTACGACTTGCTGACCGCCGCCGATCCGACTGCGGTGGCGGTGCCCTTCGCCGCAATCCTGACACCGGCCACCGACGATAAGCCGTTTTTCAATCGCCGGGTACCGTTTTCTGAAATCAGCTGGTCTGATCTGGTGGCTGTATTTTCCAGGGGCCAGGGCGGCCGCATGGCCCTCGAGGATCGTCCGGTAGCCGAATCGGCCCTGCTGGTTCTGCTCTTGGAGACTCTGCTGGTATCCCTGCTTTTCATTGTATTCCCGCTGATTGTTTTCAAACGTCGCGCTTTAGCGGGCAGCGGGCGCTTGCGCACCCTGGCTGCTTTTTTCTCCTTGGGGCTTGCCTATATTGTTGTCGAGGTGGGCTTCATTCAGCGCTTCACTCTTTATTTGGGTCAGCCGGTCCTGGTTTTTTCGACTGTCTTGGGCACTCTTTTGGTGATGTCGGGACTGGGCAGCGGCTATGCCCGCAAGTTCAAGGGCACCCAGGCGCCCTGGCGGGCCTGCTGGCTGGCAGCCGCGGTGGCCCTGGTCACGGCTTTTGCGGCGCCCTTGATTGTCGGCTGGACCCTGGCCTGGCCCGGCTGGTTGCGGGTGATGATGGCCATTTTAATATTGGCCCCGGCTGGTTTCGTGATGGGCATGCCTTTTCCGCTGCTGGTCCGCCGCCTGGAAGGATCGTATCCCGAACGAATCCCCTGGGCCTGGGGTGTCAATGGCTTTGCCTCGGTAGTCGGATCGATCGGGGCCGTAATCCTGGGCATGACCTTAGGCTTCACTGCCGTGTTGATTTTTGGAGTCGGCTGCTACTTACTGGCCGCCCTGTCGACCGGAAAAGAATTCATGTCTTTGCCTTCCAGTTAAAAAGGATAAGGGGTCAGGTCATGACCCTTGACACTTACTGTTCACTTGGTGTAAATTGTCTTCATGCCACGTCAGAAAAGAGAAGATTACAAAGGGGCTTGGCACCATGTAATGAATCGTGGTGCGCGGAGGAATCGCATATTCTTTTTGGAGATTGTTGGGGAAGCAGTTTTTCGATATCGGTTGGAACTCCACGCATATTCGCTGATGCCGAATCATTATCATCTTCTTGCCAGGAGTCTGGAGGGGAACCTTTCGCGTTGTATGCGACATATAAATGGTGGCTATACACAATGGTTGAACAAGAAGAGAAGTTGGGATGGTCCTGTTTTTCGTGGCCGATTCAAGAGTCAGTTAGTTCAGGACGATGAATATCTGCGCTACCTGTTAGCCTACATCCATCTCAATCCAATCGAAGCAAAACTGGTCATCCGTCTGGATTCTGAATGCTGGACCAGTCATCGAGCCTATCTTGGAAAGGAGAGTATTCCGCCCTGGTTGAACGTGAAGACTTTCCTGCATTTATTTTCCGGAAAAACGAAGCTACATGCTTTTGTGAAATCGGTACGACAAAGAGTCATCAATTATCCTGAGGATTTTAATCCTGAAACAGGGCTGTATAAAGAAAAGACGATTGTCGGCAGCGTACAAAGGTTTAACCAGCCAGCACAATATGACAGTCCAGAAACAACCTACATGATGGCGGACGAGGTGTTGAAGGAAGTATGTCGGATTACAGGGGCCAGCCGTGAAGAGATCCTGCAAGCCCAAAAGGGTCCCAGGGCAAATCCTGCGAGACGTTTTGCAATCTGGGCCTTGGTAAGAGGCGCAGGGATGTTGCACCGAGATGTTGCCAAGATCCTCGACTTGCCAACCTATCAGGTACCTAAAGTGATGAGCCAAATCCAGCGAAAAGGTGCTTCACAGCCATTGGGAGAGTGGCTAAAAACATGGGAGGATAAGTATCAAGGGTCATGACCTGACCCCTTTTCTTTTTCTCTTTTCTTTTCCGCCAAGCTGGTTTTTCCCGACCAACTTTACCCCGATAAGGAGATCGCCTCCTGCCAGCTGAGCTTGACCGCCGAGGGCGATCCAATCGCCGGCGACTCGGGCGGTTGTGCAAGCGCTGGCTCGCTGCAAGAATCGGGCTGGCTTGGGCTGTTTCTCATTCTCGGGCTGTTGCTCGCAATTCCAAAGAGCCGCTGAATTCGAATCGAACAAAGTCGTCAAGCTTGTCATGGCCGGTTTGCTAAGGCATGCTTACTTCCATGGCCGACGAAATTTTTGTTCATCCAACCGCCGTTGTGGACCAGCCCTGCCGGATTGGTCCGGGAACCAAGATCTGGCATTTTAGTCACATTATGGAAGCGGCCGATATCGGCAGCCTGTGTGTTCTTGGTCAGAACGTCTTCGTGGCCGCCGGCGTCAAAATCGGTCAACGGGTCAAGATCCAGAACAACGTATCGATCTACAGCGGTGTTACCTTAGAAGACGAAGTCTTCGTCGGGCCATCGGTGGTCTTCACCAACGTCAAGAATCCCCGGGCGGCGATCTCGCGCAATGATCCCAAGGGCCGCTTAGAGACCCTGGTGAAAAAGGGGGCCAGCATCGGGGCGAATGCGACGCTTATCTGCGGGATTAGCGTGGGGACCTACTCGTTTGTCGGGGCCGGCGCATTAGTAGTCGCCGATGTTCCTGATTTTGTTCTAGTACAGGGTAACCCCGCCCGCCCGGCCGGTTTCAGGTGTATCTGTGGCGAGGAAATTTCGTTTGCGCAAGATGCGGCTCGTTGTCTAGAATGCCTGCGAGACTATCGCTTGAGCGACGGCCGGGTGCGAGTCAGTGACGCCGTCTCCTAGAGTTATAGACGCCCAGGAATAACAGCATCAGCACCCCGATTGATTGGGCCCCGGGACTGTCTGACACGGCCGAACAGTTGCAGCCGCCCTTGGTCTTGCACTCCAGAGGGCTATGCCGGCAGCCTTCCAGATCGTCGCACTCGTCTAAGGTACAGTCGTCTTGATCGTCACAATCAAGCGCCTGGCCGGTGCAGACACCGGCCTGGCAATTATCTATCAGCGTGCAGGCACTCTGGTCGTCGCAGTCTGTGCCGTCGGCTTTTTCCGGGTTTGAACACAGACCGCTTTGCGAATCACACGTACCGGCCTGGTGACACTGATCGAGGGCGCTGCAGACAACCGGATTGGCTCCATTGCACACTCCAGCCTGGCAGGTGTCTGATTGGGTGCAGCCGTCACCGTCGTCGCAGGTGGTGTCGTCGGCCTTGAGCGGATTAGAACAGAGTCCGCTGCCAGGATCACATGTGCCGATTTCGTGGCATTGATCCTGGGCAAGGCACTCGACCAGGCTGCCTCCACTGCACTCGCCCGCTTCGCAGGTGTCGATTTGCGAACACAGATCGCCGTCGTCACAGGTTGTGCCGTCGGCTTTGGCAGGATTGGAGCATATTCCGCTGGCCGGCGCACAAGTTCCGACATCATGACACTGATCGCTGGCGGTGCAGACGATCGGGTCAAGGCCGGTACAAACGCCGGCCTGACAGCTGTCTGACTGGGTGCATAAATCACTGTCGTCACAAACTGTGTCGTCGGCCAGGGCCGGATCCGAACAAAGCCCGCTAAACGAATCGCAACTGCCGGCCTGGTGACATTGATCGCTGGCGCTACACACGACCTCATCTACGCCCTGGCAGATAGCGTTTTGACAAGTGTCGCTCTGAGTGCACAGATCTCCGTCGTCGCAAGCTGCGCCATCGGCCTTGGCTGGATCAGAACAAACTCCGCTGCCCGGATCGCAGCTGCCGATCTCGTGGCATTGATCGCTGGCGCTACATACGATCGGATCGGCGCCCAGGCAGACGCCATTTTGACAGCTATCGGACTGAGTGCAGAGACTATTGTCATCGCAGGCAGTATCGTCCGGCTTGAGCGGGTCGGAACAGACGCCGCTTTGCGTGTCGCAAATTCCGATTTCATGGCATTGATCCAGGGCCGTACAAATGACCGAATCAGACCCAGTGCATACACCCGACTGACAGGTGTCGGTTTGGGAGCAGGCGTTTGAGTCGTCACAGGCGCTGCCGTCATTCAGGGGCGGGTCAGAACAGCTTCCGGTGGCCGGGTTACATGTTCCCACGGCATGACACTGATCGCTGGCGCTACATACGACCGGATTGCTTCCCACGCAAACGCCGGCACTACAGCCGTCGGTCTGAGTGCAGGCATTGCCATCGGCGCAGGGCGTCCCGTCCGGCAGGCTGACTGACACACAGTTGCCTGACAGACAACTGCCGTCAGTACAGGCATTACCATCCCCGTCGTCACAGGCGGATCCATCGCCAGCTGGAGTGCCTGAGCACGAGCCGGCCTGGCAGCTGTCATTGGTGGTGCAGGGATTTGAGTCGTCGCAACTGGCGCCGTTGGCGAACGGGCGACAACCGTCGCAACATATGTCGACGGTCGAACAGACACAAGTCGGATTGGTGGTAATCAAGTTGGTGTGCGTCCAGGTGTGGCTGCCACCCGAAACTACCCAGCTGTAAGTCGCGATTTTGAGTCCCTCGCCGAACCAGGGGTCCATATAGTTCATGTCATTGCCTTCGAGGCCGTGGCCGACCAGAAAATGCCCTCCGCCGCCCGACCAGCCCCAACGGATAATGAAGGGACGGTCATTGCCGGTCTCGCTGCCGACTTCAGCCTGGGTTAGCGCCCGCGAGGTGCCGTAGTTTTGGACGCCCCAATTTTCGAGGATATCTTCGATGCTGCCGCCGGTCCCCCAGTTGTAGTTCCAGTAGTTGCAGCCCACATTCGGATTAACGCAGCAATCCACCGAACCGAAGTCATGCCAGGCACCACTTTCAACACGGGTGTACTCGGCGATAACGCACTGGGCAACATCAGTACCGTAGTACAAGAGAGTCGCCCGGCTGACCCCGGCCCAACACCACTGGGTTTGTTCCTGAGTGACTTCGGGAACAGCCAGAACATCTGCCCGGCTGTGCGTCGGGTATGCGGCCAATACCATGTATACGGCAATCAACCAGGGCATGAATCTCGATAAGGTCTTCATGGCAGTCTCCTTATCTCGATTCGAGGTTCAGCTTGGCGAAATTCTGTCTGAGAATTTCAACCAAGCCGGGATAGTCGATCGTCAGCCGGGTGCCCAATCCGAGGTAAATGCGGGCCGACTGCATCGGGTAAATCTCGCCGTCCTCGAGCTCGGCTTCGACAGGGGCCACTAAAATAAAGTCGGAGCGCAGCTGGAAAATACGCAGGATATAAGTTCGATCATTGGCTTGCTTGCCGATTCCGGCCTGAGCGAAGTGGCCCAGTTCGCCGGCCAGACCGGCCGCGCCGATCTCAACTGTGCGGTAGGAACCTTCTACACGGGCCACGGTCAACAGGGCGCGGTAGTCTCCCTTGACCAGAACCGGAACTCTCCAGACCTGCATCTGTTTGACCAGCTTGTGTTCAAGATTTGCCTGGGCCTGAACACTTTGCGGATCAATTGTCGCCATTCGAATCGGTTGGCCAACTGTAGCTTGCTCGAATTCTTGCCGGTCGGTAAATCCGTAGCTGCGCTCTTGTCCAGCCGGAATCTTGGCCAGCCAGGTCATCAGATTTTGGGCGGCCGTTTTTGTAACCAGCTGTTCGGTTGATAAGTTATTTTCGTAACGTAGCGGGTCCTGGGCAAGACTGTTTTGGTTTACAAAAAACAATACGCCTAGAACTGATCCGCCGATTAGAATTAAAATATTTCGCTTTGAAATAAGCAAGTGAGGCCTCCAGGTTAATGACGAAATGTGATTTGTGATTTTCACCGATAGTTCACTCTATTGCAAGCAACCCGCGGCCCGAGAGGCTTGACGGCCCTGATTCGAGCAGGCAACATGTTTATCCGTTTACTGGAGATAGCATGCTTGTAAAACCCAAGCTGGGAATCAGTCAGTGTTTGCTCGGAGATCTGGTGCGCTACGACGGCCAGCACAAACGTGATCAGCGCTTGATTGAGGCTTTGGACTCACTGGTCAGCTGGGTCCCGGTTTGTCCCGAAGTCGAGTGCGGGTTGAGCGTGCCGCGCGAGCCGATGCACCTGGTTGGTGATGTCTCGCGCGTCAGATTGGTCACAAAAAAAGATGCTGTCGATTTGACCGATCAGCTGCTGGCCTGGTGCGACCGGCGAGTCGAGCAGCTCGGCCATGAAAAGCTGGCTGGATTTGTTTTCAAGAGCCGCTCGCCGAGTTGCGGCCTGCTGGCTGTCCCGGTCTGTGATCCGGCCGGGCATGCTCAAACAGTCGGCCAGGGGCTCTTTGCTAAAGCCCTGACCAGCAGGTTTCCTGAATTGTTGGTCGCTGAGGATGAGGAACTACACGCGCCCGACGAACTCAAAAGCTTTATCAAACGCCTGCTGGATTAACTGCGGGAGAGTAGTTTTTCGAGCAGCTTATTGGAGTAGGAAGTCAGTTCAGTAAAAACCACTCCCATCCCGGGAGTGCCGGACTCACCGGGTTTGACTACTCTGACCACTTTGCCGACCCCCTCGAGGGTTTCGAGCTCATCCATTATTACGGTGAACTTCAAATTGACTTCTGTGCCGTTCGGCAAAGGATCGTCGCTCTTTATAAATACGCCGCTCTTGGAGATGTTCTGCACATACTCCATGATGAATTGATCCAGGTTGCGAAATTCGTGGTTGACTGTTACTCGAGCCTCACGGCGTTGACCGCCAAACTGTCTTTCATCCATGTTTAAATCTCCTTGGTCGCGGCAAACTACGCTGCAGATAGCTTTTTACTCCGCCGGCAAGGCTTACGTCAATAGTTGTCGGAGACCAACCCGGGCAATTTGCCAGAAGTCTTGTTTTTTTTGACTCTTTTGATGCTTCCGGTAGGATCTAGGTGATTTGGAGGTGGGCTATGGCCGCAACCGGTGATTTTGACAGAGTGGTCCTGATTGTGCTCGATAGTGTTGGAATCGGGGCCTTACCCGATGCTGACAAGTATGGCGACGCCGGATCGGCGACCCTGCCGAATATTGCCGAAGCGGTCGGCGGGTTGAGCCTGCCCAACATGCAAAAGTTAGGCTTGGGCGGCATCGCAAATATTCAAGGAGTTGAGCCGGCTGAATCCCCTCAGGGCCTATTCGGAAAAATTGCCGAAAAGTCGGCCGGCAAGGACACCACAACCGGTCACTGGGAGATGATGGGCCTGATAGTCAGCGAACCAT
>JAFDKH010000389.1 GCA_019307065.1 Deltaproteobacteria bacterium | reverse complement strand
CATGACCGTCTTGTCTTTTTTGATTTCGAAGCGGCGGCCTTTAGCCAGGTAACCCTCAGCCGAGACCTTGACAGCGTAGGTACCCTCGGGAACCTCGGAGGCAAAAGCACCGGTGTCCTGGCCGGTATTAACATTGATTTCGGCCGGCCCGCTGATTTCGACCTTGGCCAGCATTGGCTGATCTTTTTCGTTCACGACCGTGCCACTGATCGTGCCCTTCTTGATTTCGGGCTCGAGTGCGAAGTCGAGTAATGTAATCTCAGCGGCCTTGACCTCGGCTTCTAAGGTCATCGGTTTGAAACCTTCCCGGGCGGCCGTCAGCTTGACCATTCCAGCCGTCAGATTATAGGTCTCGTATTTGCCTTCCATTTCTTCGGTCGCCACCGGGGGTATCTCGCTATCAGTAAAGGACACGATTGCCGAGGCAATCGCCGATTGATCGACCGCATTGATTACGCGGCCCTTGATTCGCCCGGTAGTGACCGGCGCGACTACTTCTTTTACAACTATCTTTTCTTTTTCTATAATTTTTTCGATGATTTTTTCTTCACTGCGCTTGCTCGGGTCGAAACAGTAGCTCAGCCCAAACCAGATCGTATAGGGCGGCGTCGAGGGCACTCCTTCGAGGTAGGCCTTTTCGCCGCCGATACCGATATCGACCGCGAAGTCGAAAGTGATATCTTTCAGATAAGTCACCCGGAAACCCGGCGTCAGGTACATCGGCACCACGTTGGCGTAGCCCGTATCCGGGCCGAGCGAACCGGCCGCCAGATCGACGTCGCTGATTCCAATCGGTAATTGCACGCTATATTCGAGAAAGGGAGTAATCGCCACCGGATCGGCGTAGGGCAGCGGCGCATCCAGCCCGAAGCCTAAAGAAACCCGATGGTATCGATTGACCCGCAGGGCAAACTGTTCGATGTAGTTCAGATCGCGGTTGCCCTCGAGATCTTCGGTATTTTCCATGATGAAACCGGCGTTGAAGTGAATTCGCAAGGGCACTTCGGGAGCAACCCCGCGCACATCAAAAGATATAAGCGCACTGGTCCTGAGGTTGGTGCCGCCGAAGTCGGGCGTCACCCCGCCTATTCCGTTTACGAAACCTACCGCCAGGTTTAGCCCGATTCCGAGATAAGGCAAGACCGGGTAGAAGCCTTTGGCTCCGATTTCCAGATCGCCCTGGGTCTGTAGCAACTGCGGGCGGGTAAACGAATTCTTATTCGAGCTGGCCCGCAACGACATGAAAGCTTCCATATAGGGCAGCGGTGTCCAGGCCAGGGACAACTTGGAGGTCACGTACGACTCCGAGTAATCGTCTTGATCGAGGTAGTTGAGAAAACCCGAGCCGCCGTCGGAACTGAAGAAACCGCCGTGCAAGCTCAGCCGGATTGTCCAGACATCGGTCGAGCCGGCCTCCATCACGCGCATCAGGCCGGTTTCACCACCGGGCGCAGCTGAGCTGAACCTGAGCCGCGATTCTTCTTCTTCGGTCTCGGTGGTTGCCTCTTCACCTTCTATGAAGGGTTTGGCCGCATCGACCATTGCCTTTTCGATAGCGGCATCGGCCTCATCGAGCGAAGTCGGCTGTTCGTCATCAGACTGCGCCCAGACCGGCGCGGCGCACAAAATCATTACAGAAACCATCGTCATCACATAGCGAATCATCATCAACCTCCGGCTACTTTTGAGGAACATCATTATCTTACGTAAGCGTTGGGTTTTGTCAAAAACTCTTTCTACTAGTGCATTATTTATACCCCCAAGGAGTATTGACATTTAAAGAGGCTTTTGGTACCTAGCGACTGCTATGGTGGGTGTAGCTCAATGGTAGAGCGCTGGATTGTGGTTCCAGATGTTGTGGGTTCAAGCCCCATCATCCACCCTTTTTTTCGGGTCGTTAGCTCAGTTGGTAGAGCAGCGGACTCTTAATCCGCGGGCCAAAGGTTCGAATCCTTTACGACCCATTTTTATGCTGGATGTTTGATAAGTGTGCGCCCGTAGCTCCACGACGACTGTGCGAAGCACGGGAGGAGTGGTGCCAGACCGTTGCAACTACGAGGATCTGCGAAGCAGAGCCCGTATGTTGCAGGGTTGGTGCAGCTGGATGCATAAAAGGAGTATGCGCCCGTAGCTCAGCTGGATAGAGCGGTGGACTTCGAATCCACAGGCCGGGGGTTCGAGCCCCTCCGGGCGTGTTTTGACTCATGGATGCCAAAAGAACCGCGAGGCAATCCAATTCGGTGATCCTTGATGGACATCTTCTTGTACTACATTCTTCCAGGTCTAGTGCTGACGATTATTGCAATCGTCCTCATCCACCACTGGGCTCCTGGTTTGAAAAACATCCAGTTCAATCCTCCGTTCGGGCTCGGGGAGGACCCAGGTACTGCTTCCGGACTCATCGAGGAGTACTTGGAAATGGGAAGAATAGTTGAAGCAATTATTGTGGCCAAAAAGGCGATCAAAACATGGCCACATGAACCCGATCTCAGGATCCTACTTGCTCAAGCGTATGAGTCATCGAGTAAAGAAAAACTGGCCATCCCGGATTCAGCGTCGACTTTCTCTCCCGACTAAATCGGTACCGCACGAACCACCCAATTTTTCGCGACTGTCGCGACTGTCGCGAAAAAGTCAGGTATAATAATTTTTCCTTTATATATTAGTGACATAAAGCACTTTAGACCGCAAAAAAAATGATGCCAAAATGTTGGTTTTTGTGTCAGGAAAGCAGGCCGAAAGACTAGCGGAGTACTTACATACCAATTCACGCCAATTGACATATGAGGATTCTGCTGCAAAAGCGGTTTTTTTGCAGAAACGATGTAGGAGTTGAATTTTTGTCCGCCCGCAACTGTGCGAGGTTGTTTTAGAAAACGGGCGGGGAAAATCCCACCTCCAC
>JAFDKH010000199.1 GCA_019307065.1 Deltaproteobacteria bacterium | reverse complement strand
TTTTCACGGCCGCGATGTTTTTGCGCCGGTGGCGGCCCATCTGGCTTGCGGGGCAAAACTCGAAGACCTCGGCCCGGCGGTTATGAAAATTGTACCGGCCCCGATTCCCGAACCCGCGCCTCAAAATGACGGCAGCTTGCTCGGTGAAATTATCGCGATCGACAATTTTGGCAATTGCGTAACCAACCTCAACCTGACCGATGTCCTGCGGCTTGGTTCGGCCGACCGACTCGAAGTAAGCCTGAGCGGAGGACCTTTCAGTTCGATCTGCATGACCTATTCGGATGTCGCTCCGGGTGCCAATCTGGCCTTATTTGGTTCCAGCGGACGCCTCGAACTTGCCATACGCGATGGAAATCTGTGCGAGAAAAAAAGCATCAACCGGGGTGTCTCCGTTCGTGTCAAAAACACTTACGGATAGGAATTTCAAGCGTCACTCAGGCGGGCGGCAATCAACTCGGCGACGTCGACCACCTTGTGGGTGTCGGTGAGATCCTTGTCTTTGATACCATCGGTGAGCATCGTCATGCAGAAGGGGCAGGCCACCGCTACGGTCTTTGCGCCGCTGGCGATCAGTTCGTCTATGCGGGCCAAGTTGATGCGGCTGCCGAGATTCTCCTCCATCCACATGCGTCCCCCGCCCGCACCGCAACACAGCGCCCTGGCGCGCCGGCGATCCGCCTCGTACAACTCCAGATCCGGCACTGCCCGTAGCACCTCACGCGGCGGGTTGTACACATCGTTGTAGCGTCCCAGGTAACACGAATCATGGAAGACGACCGCCCCACCTGCCCCGTGAGAAGCGCCCGTCAGTTTCAGGCGCCCGGCCTGCAGCAACTCGGCGATCAGCTCGGTGTGGTGAAGCACCTCGTAGTTCCCCCCGAAATCAGGGTATTCGTTCTTCAGCGTGTTGTATCCGTGGGGACAGGTGGTGACGATTCGGCGAACGTTATATTTGGCAAGCGTCTCCACATTGTTTCCTATTAGCGTCTGGGCGAGGTACTCGTTACCCATGCGGCGGGCGGTTTCACCGCAGCAGCGCTCCTTGATTCCAAGCACCCCGAATTTCACTCCCGCGGCTCGCAGGATTTTTACCAGCGCCCGGCTGACCTTGATGGCCCGGTCGTCGAAGGAACCCGCGCAGCCTATCCAGAAAAGGATTTCGTGCTCGGGCTCCACTGAGAGCGGCTTAAGATCGAGATCCTCGGCCCAGTCCAGGCGCTTGCCGGAGCCCAGCGCCCAGGGGTTGCCGTTGTTTTCCATACCCTTGAACACTGCGATGACTTCCTGTGGAAAGTCGCTCTCCATTAGGGTCAGGTGTTGGCGCATACCGATGATGGTTTCGAGGTGCTCGATACCCATGGGGCAGTTACTCACGCAGGCCATGCAGGTCGTGCAAGACCACAGTTCGTCTGCGGTGATCCAGTTGCCATGGAGGTTCTTGGTTTCGGCTCCCTCCTGCTTGCGGTTTGCGTACAATTCCTCCATGTGGGCGCGCACATTGAGGATCACCTGCTTGGGATTGAGCGGCTTGCCGGTAAGGTTAGCCGGGCAGTTCTGCTGGCAGCGACCACAGCGGACGCAGGCGTCGGCGTCCAGCAGCCGCTTCCAGCTCAGGTGTTCGAGCGCTCCCACCCCGAATTGCTCAGCCTGTTCGTCTTCGAGGTCCATCTTGTCGATGTGCCCGCTCGGTTTGTGCGACCGCAGCAGCAAGTTGAGCGATCCGCTGAAGATATGCCACAGCTTACCGAACGGAAGCCAGGCGATCCATGCCATCACCAGGATGAAGTGGAACCACCAGACGACCGCGTGGGCGATGGTCAGGCTCTCCGGCTGCGCGTGCCAAAACAGCCGCGCCAAGCCATAGCTTGCGAGTTCGGCTGGAGCGCGGCCAGCCTGAGTGCCTGGAGAGCATGGCCGGACAATAGGATTACCAGGATCCAGACCAGCGCCAGCAGATCGTCACCGCGCTCATCCAGGTAGTCGGAGCGCGCCAGGTAGCGACGGAACAACATGTATAGCACGGCCGCCGTGGCCGCCACCCCGAAGACGTTGAGCACCAGTGTGTAGCCCAGGAAGAAGAGATTGCCCTTGCTGATGATGGCGATACCAGCGTCGGCGTCCAGTGCAACGATCAGCGTGCCGATGAACAGAAAGACGAAGCCCCAGAATAGCAGGAAGTGAAACAGCCCCGGTCCCAGTTCGCGCAGCACCAATCTTTGAGAGAACACGTTCCATAGTGCACGTAGCGAGCGCAGCGTCCAGCCATCCCCCGGTCCGATCGGCGCCGGAGCGCCCTGGCACCACATCTTCACGCGCCGGACGACGCCGAAGATGAACACCGCTGCCGCTACGGCGAAGATGGGATAGATGAGGTATTTGCCCAGGGGAATGTTCCAGTAGATTTCCCGGTAAGGAAGTTCATTAATCATGGTGACCTCCGATTATCTAAAAAATGATTCCATCCGATCAAAGGCCTTGTCTATCATTTCTTCAGGCACACAAAACGACAACCTGAGATGTCCTTCACCGGTTGGTCCGAAATCTACACCGGGCGTCGTTGATACTTTTGCCTCCCTCAAGAGTTTTCGGCAAAAAGCACCCGAGTCGCATCCCGCATCGTCCAGTATCCTTGGAAACATAAGATATGATCCACCCGGTTGCTGGTACTCAAAGACATTAGCGAGCTTATCGAGGCGTGCACACATCAAATCGCGGGCCGAGTTGTACTTTCTTCTGAACTCTGCAATGCAATCTTGCGGCCCCTGCAAGGCCGCCAGGGCTGCATACTGGGAGGCCACCGGGGCGCAAATCGCGAATGGAATGTGAGCCTTTGAGATCTGCGGGATCAGATCTTCAGCGGCGCAAAGGTATCCGATTCTCCATCCGGTCATGGCGTAGGTCTTTGTAAAAGTATAGCAACTGATAGTGTTCTTTCTCATTTCCGGAATCGATGCGATGGAAAAATGCCTGTTGTCGTCAAAAGTAAAGTACTCATAAGCTTCGTCGGTAATGACTACCAGGTTGTGCTCCAGGGCAATTTCGGCGACTTGTCGAAGCTCCTGTTCGGAAAAAACCGTTCCGGTTGGGTTACTTGGGCTACAGTAAAGAATCGCCCTTGTTTTTTGTGTCACAGCTTTTCTGATGCCATCAATATCGAGACAAAAACCATCATCCTCGATGAGCGGAACAAAAACCGGCTTTCCAGAGGCGAGAACGACTTGATTGGCATGAGTAGAATAAGAGGGAGAAGGGAGTATGACTTCGTCTCCCGGATCTACGACGCTCATTACCGCGGCCGCCAGTCCTTCGATTGCACCAACAGTGACCATGATCAGAGAGGCGTTGGTATCAATCTTGTTATCCCTTTCTAGCTTTATTGCGATCTCTTCGCGTAGCTTCAACAACCCTGAACTTTCGGAATAGCCGTCCGTAAGCCCGTCATTTATCGCCCTGATCGCTGCATCCCTGATATGGCGTGGTGCATTGGATGTCGGCTTGGCCCATGACAGGAAAGCGACATCTTCTATTTCCTTTGATAAGCGCGTCATTTCGTGAATGGCGGATTTTGGTATCTGCTGCACTCTTCTTGATATTCTCGCGGCATTGCTCATTGCTAGTCCCCTTGGTCAATAGTCAAGGTCAACCTGGTCCCGGCATTATTATACACAAATGAATCACCGAATGCGTCTGCCATCATCGCGGCGGCCCTTAAACCGGTGCAATGCGAGCAGGCAACCTTCTTTACATTCATTTTTTCAAAATCGCGAATAGTCTTTCGGATACGCTCGGGAGAAGCGTGCACCAGATGCGTACCACCCACTACGGCATAGATGCGATCTTCACCGGTAACTTCTTGAAAATGCCGGATGATGTTGACGGGTCCCCGATGAGCGCATCCCAGCACCACGATCAGCCCCGGTTTTGTCTTGACGGCCATAGACAAATCATCTTTCAGGGGATCCGGTTGCACACCTTCCTCTGTTTCGTAAAAAAGACCCTGATCCAGTCGTTCATAGTCTGTGTTCATGGGCACCTCGCCGCTGGTGACGATACTGGAGGACAGATACACGGGCTCGCGGCTGAGTTCGAAAGCGGCTCCCAGTTTTTCCAATTCCTCGCGTGAAAAGGGCATGCCGATGTTGCGACTCGGCCTTCCCCTCCTGTCGCTGTACTTGGCGTTCCAGATGTCGGGATGGGCCACGATCTTTTTTGGTCCGGACAACTTCAATACTTCCATCAGCCCGCCGGTGTGATCCAAGTGCCCGTGGCTCAGGACTATTACGTCGAGCTCGCCGAAATCAACGCCCAGGAGTCTCGCATTGTAAACGGTGGAGATGCTCATGCCCGTATCCATCAGAACCTTGAACCCGTTTACGTCGATAAGCAGGCTGAGACCCCATTCGGCTAGAAAACCGAAGTTGGCGGTATTCTCGCTCAAGGTCGTGATTGTTACAGGCATGGCAGATCCTCCAGTAGGGTAACTCTTGACATAACAAGTTCGGGTTTTCAACTGAAAGAGGCGGCCAAGCGGTCAGGTTAGAAGCGTGACCATAGGCGGTGGGCCTGCATGCGGGCTCGGGCGGCGACTTCGGCCGGATCGATATCGACCGGCTGGCCGTTTTTCAGCCTGACTTTGCCGTCGATTACAACCGTGTTGGCGGGAGTCCGGTAAAAACCGAAAAGCAGGTGACCGGTGAAGTTGTCGGGATCGAAAGCGGTCGGTGGATAGTAGCTGTAGACAACCACGTCGGCCGCAGCATTTTTGGTCAACTCGCCCAGCGGCAGGTCAAATAGCCCGCTGGCGATTTCGCAGTTGGTCGACAGCAGGCTGGCTGTCTCGGGCCACATGGTTCGCGGATCGTTACTGGTGTGATGTCCCAGCAAGAAGGCCGCCCGGATCTCCTCGCGCACGTCGGCTTCCATTCCATCGGTGCCGATTCCGACTTTGACTCCGGCGGCGCACATATCTTGAATCGGAGCGCTGCCGACAGCGTTGTTCATATTCGATTGCGGATTATGGACCGCAAAAGCGCGGGCTTGCTTGAGAATCTCCCATTCTTCTCGATTTGTATGAACACAATGGATCGCCAGCGAACCGGGGGTGATGACTCCCCGAGCGTGCAACCGGGCCAGCGGGCCGCGATAACCGCGATGGCGGGCGTCTTCGGCGTCCGGAGCGGCCTCGGCCACGTGAACATGGAAGGCCAGGTCGGCTTCTTTGCCTGCGGCGGCGCAAGTTTCCAGGGTGTCGTCCGAAAGCGTAAAAGAAGCGTGCAGTCCGAACATGCCGGCCAGCATAGGATCGTCTTTGACCGCTTTGGCGAAACGAAGGTTCTCGGCCAGGCCGGCCTGCATGGTTTCCTGTCCGTCCCGATCAGAGACTTCATAGCAGCCCGCCAGGCGCAGGCCGATCTTTTTTGATGCCTGAGCCAGGACGTCGAGCGAGCCGTCGATTGCGTTGTTGCTGGCGTGATGGTCGATTACCGATGTTACTCCGGCTCGCAGGGCGTCTAAGAGAACGACCTCGGCGCTGGGTCCCAGATCTTCGAGGGTCAGGATTCGGTCCAATCGCCACCAGAGCCGTTCGAGAATTTCGATGAAATTCTCGGGTGGCTTGCCCGAATAAGCCAGACCGCGCGCGAAAGTAGAGTAAAGATGCATATGTGCGTTAATGAACCCTGGCGTTACCAAGCGCCCGGCGGCATCAATTACCTGAGCATCTTCAGCCGCTTTTTCGAGTTCGCTGTCGGTACCGACGGCCTCGATCAAAGAGCCGTTCATTAAAACGCCGCCGGAAAAAACCCGGGCCTGGTTGCCACCAGTCCAGACCAGGCCATTCTTGATCCACAATCGCGACATCAGTTGCCTCCCTGTCCGCCATAGCTCCGCAGGAGCGACGGCGGATCCGCCATAGCCCTATCAGGCTTGATAAAAATTGTCACTGGAAGATTCTGGTTCAAACCGGCAAGAAACAGTACTATGAATAGAATCAATCCGGCCCAAACGGCGAGGCTTTCAAATGGCGCAAATGTTCGGCAAATATCGGCTGCTTAAACGAATCGCAGTCGGCGGTATGGCCGAGATCTTCGTCGCCCGTCGTGAAGGCATGGAGGGTTTTCAAAAGACGATCGTGATCAAGCGCATTCGCCCGCATCTTTCCGACCAGTCTGCCTTCGTCAACATGTTCTTAAACGAAGCCAAACTGGCCGCCGAGTTGAACCACTCCAACATCGCCCAGATCTTCGACCTGGGCCGGATCGGCAAGTCGTATTTCATTGCCATGGAATACATCAACGGACACGACATGCGCGCGATTGTGCCCAAGGCCGAGAAACAAGGCATTTCTTTTCCGCTGGAATATTCGCTCAAGATTGCCAGGGAAGCCTGCGAGGGTTTGTACTACGCCCATCGCAGGCAAGACGAACAGGGCCGGCCCTTGAATATTGTCCATCGCGATGTGACCCCGGAAAATATCATGGTTTCCTTTGACGGCGAGGTGAAGGTTCTCGATTTTGGAATTGCCAAGGCCGAACACCTGGTTTCCGAAACCCGGGCCGGAGAAATCAAGGGCAAGCTGGGTTATCTCAGCCCTGAGCAAATCACCGGCAAGCCGGTTGACCACCGTTCGGATCTTTTCAGTCTGGGCACAGTCCTTTACGAGTGGGCCACCAACCACAAGTTGTTCACCGGCCGCTCGGACGTCGATGTTCTGCGAGCGGTTATCGAGGGCAAAATTTACCCGCCCAGTTATTTCAAGGAAGAGGTTCCCGAAGCGGCAGAAACCATCATCATGAAGGCTTTAAATCGAAACCGCGAAGAGCGCTATCAGACTGCCTGGGAAATGCAGTACGATATAGACCAGTTCTTTATGCAGCATCAATTCACTCCGACCAATAACCACCTGTCGAATTTCTTGAAACAGATCTTTGCCGATGAACTGGCCGGCCAAAGAGCGGGCCACGACAGTCAGGTCGAAGAAGAAGATCCGAGTGAGTCGGGCACGGTCATTGTCGAAAGATCCGATTCCGGTCCCCAAACAGTCAGGCCGGGCTCGGACACAGCGGCTAGTCGTCAGGGCACCCAGGCCGAAAAGCCGTTGGTCTTGAAAAAAGAAAAATCAAAATCCAGCGTCGAATACGCTCTAGAACAAGAGTTGCTGGCCGCAGCTGACGGACATAAGTCGATTACTTTCGAAGTATCCCGGGACGAGTTCGAGCGACTTCAGGCAATTGCCCAACGCAATAATCTGGAGTTAGACGACTTCATCAAGGAAGTACTCCAACAATACACCAAGTTTCTTGGCTAGGCGACCATAGAAAGGCAGTGGTTATGGAACAGATTACCAAGTGTTTTGTCAGGCTGGCGCTCGGAATACTGGCATTGCTGATCCTGACTCGTTGCACCTGTCAGGACTCGAGCGGAATCCCGTGTGCGATTAATGCCGATTGTCCCGAAGGTATGCTGTGTGGTCCCGACGGCCGGTGTGTCAATCCCGATCAAGAGGGCGGGGATGACTCTGACGGCGGGCCTGACGCTGACGGCAGCCGGCCGGATCGCGGCGACCTGGGCGGCTGGGACGCCGGCACGCTGGTTGAATGCGACAACCACGGTGACTGCGTCGATCCTGAGCTTTGCCACAATGGTTTCTGCATCGAAGTCATCCCGGACCCGGACTGCGTGTCCGGTGACGACGACGAATGCGAGAACGATACTTATTGCGAACCTGCTCTGGACGGCTGTGTTCCTTGGGAAGTCCACGAACAGCCGGAGCCGCGTTGCGAACATATTCCGCCGGAGGGCGAGTTTACCCCGGTTGAAGAATGGGTCTGGGAAAATCCGCAGGTCAAACCGGAGTGGGACGAGGTCATGATGACTCCGGTAGTCATCGATCTAACCGGGCAGATCGGTGGAGATGTTTTTGTCGTCCCGGCCGTCTTGTTCAATTCTTTCAATAAGGGAATCGGTTATTCTCAAGACGGGGTTCTGCGGGCGGTCGAAGGAAATAGCGGCCAGCCGATTTTCAGTGTGACCGACGAGGCTTACTATACTCATCCGGTCAGCAACATTGCGGTCGGTGATATCGACGATGACGGGCAGCCCGAGATCATTACCGGCAAGAGCGGCGGCAAAGATCTGATCTGTTTCGAATCGGACGGCACTTTCAAATGGGAAACTCAGGGAGAACAACTGATAGTCGGTTGGGGCGGTCCGACGATCGCCAACGTCGACGGAGTCGGCTTGCCCGAGATCGTTATCGGGGCCGCCGTAGTAGATGCCAGCGGGACTGTCCTCTGGGCCAACAACGGTTCGCGCGGCGATCAGCCCGGCACCGGAACTTCTGCACCTTTTTCCATACCGGTCGATGTTGACGACGATGGCGACCTGGAAATCGTTACCGGAGACACGCTTTATGATCACCTGGGCGGCGAAGTCTGGAACACTCAAAACGGTGACGGCTTCGTGGCCGTAGCCAATTTCAATACAGGCGATCATCCCGAGATTGTGGTTGTCTCGAAGGGTTCGGTCAGATTACAAAGTTCGATCAACGGAGAGGTGCTCTGGTTGAAAACCGCCCAACAACTCAACCAGCGACCGGAATGCGTGCCCAATTGCGGGCTCTTGGGCCCGCCGACCGTGGCTGATTTCGATGGCGATGGTCTGCCCGAAATTGGAGTGGCCGGGGCCGACGTCTATATGGTTTTGGACGGTTCATCCGGCGAGGTGCTTTGGAGCGTACCGACTCGAGATTCGAGCTCGAATATAACCGGGTCGGCCGTGTTTGATTTCGAAGGAGACAGGCGGGCCGAGGTCGTTTATGCCGACGAGGTTTCTCTGAAAGTATTAAAAGGAATCGATGGGACAATCTTGTACGAACAGGCCCACTCTTCACTGACCGCCTGTGAATACCCGGTCATCGCCGACGTTGATGCCGACAACAACGCCGAGATCATAATCGCCCAGAACACTCTAATGGAGGATGCCCCGCAAAAGTTCAAAGGAGTGCGCGTGTTCGGCGATGCCGAGGACAACTGGGTCAACACCCGCAGGATCTGGAACCAGCACGCCTATCACATCACCAATGTCAGCGAGAACGGCGGCATACCGCAGGTAGCCGAGCCTAACTGGCTGGTCGATGGGCTGAACAATTTTCGCCAGAATGACCAGGGTGACGGCTTGTTCGACGCGCCCGATCTGACCGCTGACGGTTTGGGCTTCGATGCGACCGGCTGTATGGTCAACGGGGTCGTGATCTGGGCCGAGATCGCCAATCGTGGCCAGCAGGGTGTGCCCCCGGGTCTGCCGGTCTCTTTTTATCATAATGATCCGCGCGCCGGTGGGCAGTTATTAGGGGTCGAGTACACCACCTCGTTGTTGCTGCCCGGTCAGAGCGAGCAGGTGCCTTTCGTCTGGATCAACCCGCCGATGAACCAGGCCCTGACGGTCTACATCGTGGCCGATGACGAAGGCTGGAACGCGGTCGATAATCGTCCAGCCGGCAAGCACTCTGAGTGTCGCGAAGGAAACAACGTAGGCTTCGTAACCGATATTGTCTGCCGGCCCGAGACCTAGGAATGCCTTGGTTGCTATATTGTTGCATCATCATCTGTCATTCCCGCGAAGGCGGGAATCCAGGAAGCGAAGACTGGACCCCGGCCTAAAGCATGCCGGGGTGACAACATCTTTTACCTCTCGAAATATTCGATAAGCTCATATTTAATTGAAGGAATTTGCCGAGTCTGGGTACTAATAGTAATCAAATGTCAATCCCTGCGGAGGCGAACGATGTCGCGATGTAGTTTGTTGATTTTACTCGTGGTTCTGGCGTGGTCCAGCCCGGCCGCGGCCGATCCGGGTTTTATCACCGATCTGACGGCCCAGCCTGCCTGGCCGGACGGACCTGTTGGGGCCTACAACCCAATTCTGCCCTTGAACGGCGGGACCATCTATGTCGACGTTGTAAACGGATCGCCGACCGGGCTCGGTACCATAGACGATCCGGCCGATCGCATCTCGCGCGGATTGGAGCTGGCCGAGGCCGGAGATACCGTGATCGTCAAGGCCGGCATCTATGCCGAGCAAGTCATTCCGCCGGATATTTCACCGATTCCCTCGCGCTCGAGCCCTTTGACCCTGCTGGCTGATCCGGCCGACGGGGCTTCAGTGATTCTCGATGGCAGCGGGTTGGCCCCGGTGACCGAGGGTAGCCTGCAAAACCCGGCCGGAGTGAGTCTCTATCGCGACGGCGCTTTTGTTATTGACGGTTTCTTGATTCAGAACTGGACCGGCTACGGTCTGGCAGTTCAACAGGGCAGTGATGCGGTTGTGCGCAACTGCAGTTTCAAAAACAACGGCAGCGCCGCGGCCGATTCGGTCGACCTGGTGGTTATCTCAAGCCGCGATACAAAAATTTTGTCCAACAACTTCGACTCGAACACCGAACGAGGCCTGGATGATCGGGCGGCCGACACTTTAATTGCTCATAATTACTTCAGTGGGCACATAAACAATGCCATCAAAGTCGGTCCCCATCCGGCCGGCCAGGGCAGCCGGATCGAACATAATACTTTCGTAGACAATACTGCTATTCAGGGCGTCATCTACATTCAGCAGGCTAAAGGTGTTGCCGTACAACGCAATTTGCTGGTCGACGGTAACCTGCAGGGAATTCGCCTGGATGACGTCGAAGATTCGCAGATATTTATGAACACGGTCGTCGGTTTTCAAGTTGGTCTGGAAATCTACCGCCTTTTCGGTTGCCGAGTCGAAGGCAACATTCTGGCCTCGAACACTCTGGGGGTCGAGATTCTATCGCTGATGTCGGACAGCGGGCTCGACGCCAATCTGTATTTCGATAATATGGCCGATGTCGACGGGCAAGGTGATGCCGGGCCCAACGCGCTGTTCGACGATCCAGACTTCAACGATCCCGGTCTGGGCGATTACACTTTGGCCGACGGGTCCTTTGCCCTTGATAAAGGTCCCGACGACCTGCCGGTTCCCAACGGCGGTGGTTCGCGAGTCGACCTGGGAGCTTTCGAGCGCGGGGCCGATCTGCATCCCTGGAATTACAATCCAGTCGGCCAGGCAGCCGATTTAACGCCGGCCTTTTCGTGGACCTATATAAACCGCGAGCCGGCCGATCTGCCCGGCGGCTATCGGGTGCAGGTCGATAAGTCGGCCGGCTTCGATACGGAAGACCTGCTCGATTCCGGCCAGCAGTTGAGCGATCAGTCGTCCTGGACCGTCCCCGAAGGTTACAAATTGACGGCCGGCCAGTGGTATGTGCGGGTCAAGACGCGCGACACCGACAACAACCCCGGCCCGTGGTCCGACTCGTACATCAGTTTTACGGTAGAAGCGGCGCCGACCTGTCAAACACAGGGCGGAACCGCCTGCGCTGTTTTAGACGCCTGTGACGGCGACTGGCTGGCGGCCAGCGACCAGGCCCGCTGTTGCCTGGGCGTCTGCGTTGCCTGCCCGGATGGTGACAGCGACGGCTTTTTGGATCATACCTGCGGCGGCAACGACTGCAATGATTCCGACGGGACGATTAATCCGGATGCCGACGAAGACTGTCAGGATCAAATCGACAATGATTGCGATCAGATGACCGATCTGG